>JANOUJ010000195.1:0-10440 GCA_031416815.1 Chitinophagaceae bacterium | reverse complement strand
GCTCTACGCCACACAGTTCCGGAAACTCTGCCAATAGAATTTTTCCGCCCAGTCCAACAACCAGGTCGCTGCAATAACCAACTGCCGGATTTGCAGAAATACCGCTGAAACCATCACTGCCACCACATTTTACGCCAATGCATAATTTACTGAGCGGAGCAGGTTTTCGTTCTTCCTTATTTATGTCAATTAAACCTGTAAAAGTTTTTTGTATGGATTCTGCGATCAGTTGCTCTTCACTTTGCGATTGCTGTTGCTCAAAAATATAGAGCGGTTTATCAAAATTTGGATTCAGTTGTTTCAGGTCGTTCAAAAAATCCTGCACCTGTAAATTTTGGCAACCTAAACTTAAAACCGTAACGCCGCCTACGTTGGGGTGATTGGCATATGATGCCAGCAATTTACTGAGTATGGCTGCATCCTGCCTGATGCCGCCGCATCCACCCTGGTGGTTTAAAAATTTAATTCCATCTACATTTTCAAAAACACGGGCAGCTTTATTCTGATTGTTTGCAGCTAAATTCACCGTCGAAATATCTTCTCCATTTTTATAGGCATCTACCAGTTGATGTGCATACTGTTTGTATTTTGCTGTAACAGCATAGCCCAGTTCATTGTGCAATGCTTCACGTATCACATCCAGATTCCTGTTTTCGCAAAACACAGTTGGAATAAATAACCAGTAATTAGCAGTACCTACTTCTCCGTTGCTGCGATGATAGCCACTGAAAGTTCTGTTGCTGAATTTTGAAACATCAGGAGCCGTCCAACTGAAATCTGTTTTGCGGTATATAAAAGGTTCTGCTGCGTGTTTAAGATTAGCTGTTGAAATAATACCTCCTTTAGGAATGGTTGATTGGGCTTTGCCCACCATTACGCCATACATCATCACAACATCACCGGTATTCAGATCTGTGGTAACAAATTTATGTTTAGCCGGAATATTGTCCTGCAAAATAAATGCTTCACCATTAAAAGTTACCTTTTCTCCCTTTGGCAGATCGGTCAAAGCAACCAATACATTATCATTGGGATGAACCTTTGCCAGCCTCTGTTTCATGATGCAATACTTTTTTTGGAGTGCAGGGGATCAATTACAGCTGCCATTCCTGATTCATCAATCTCGTTCAATTTTTCCTGAACCGTTGCCGCAAAACCCTCTAAAGATGAGAGATCAAATTCCCATAGACTTGTTTCCTTTAATACCGAAACCGCCATCAATCCGAGTGGAATGGTTTGCCATTTTTCATAAAAATAATCAGCCTTAGCATCTATTATGGGATAATTATTATCATTTAAACGGCCATAATATTTTCCCCCTTCTTCCTTTATCGCTTTCATAAAATAAATATAAGCAGCAAAACCAGTAGCCATATTTTCGGGAAGCGAATTATGCAGTTTATAATGCTGCAACAAAACCGGCACCACCCTCATCTTCATTTTAGATGAATACTGTGCAGTTATGGCCAGCCACTGGTGTTCGATAAATGGATTACGGAACCTGTCTAAACAGTTTGCTGAAAATTCAGCCGTTTGCTCAGCAGTGGCTTTATAAGGAATGGCATTCCCAATTTCGTTCTGCATCAATGAACTTATAAATTGATGCATCTGTCCATCATCCATCGCTTCTTTTACTGTTTGCAGACCAGATAAGAATGCAACCCCGCAACTCAATGTATGTGTACCGTTCAGCAACCGAAGTTTCAGCTCACGAAATAAATTGATATCTTCTGCGATCACTACTCCTTTATCTGCTTTGGCAAAAGATAAAATTTCTGCAACTTCATCATTGCCTTCAATGGCCCACAGGCGATACACTTCTGTCATCAATAACAGGTCATCTGAATAACCAATTTGGTTTTCAATATTTGTTTTCTGTGTTTTATCTGGTTTGCCGGGAACGATGCGATCTACCAGGGAATTACAAAATATATTTGAATTTTCTAGCCAGTCAATGAATGGTTCTTCCAGGCCGTTGAGGTAAGCCAGTTCTGTTACGATGGATTCAAGTTTACGGCCGTTATCAACGATCAGTTCAGTTGGCACGATCAGCATGCCCGATTGCTTGCTGCCGGCAAATGCTTTAAAGCGTTCGTATAAAAAAGACAATAATTTACCCGGAAAAGAAACCGGTGGATGGCGCCTGATATCATCCTGCACCAGTTCTATCCCTACTTCAGTTGTGTTGGAAATAATTATTTTCAACTGTGGATTGTGGGCACACTCCAGTATTTTATTCCATTCATTTTTTGCAGAAAGTACCCTGCTGATGGATGAGCAAACAATATTTTCTTCCTGGCTCTTTCCATCCTCAATGCCACGTACACAAATGGTGTACAGTCCATCTTGTTTTTCAAATGCAGTGGCATCGCCGCCATCGGTTGATTTTACAACCACTATCCTGCCATTAAATATGCCCTGCTGATTGGCTTTGTCAATAAAATAATCAGGCAATCCACGCAGCAAAACACCGGTGCCAAACTGCAGCACTGTTTCAGGCAGGTCAAACATCTGCAAATCGGGTAACAGTACGTTTTCACCCTGTATATTTTTTAAGTTATATTTTGATAGCCACATGATCACCGGTTAATAATGTATTCAATAGTTAATCTTTGACAGCCAATTTTAATTTCCATTCTGGATATTCTTTTGTCAGTAATTTTAAAGGCCAGGTACCATACCAGGCATAGCCGATCCTTCTTTCATTTTCTACTTCTGCAAGGGTTTTGTGTCGCTGGCTGTCTCTGCCGGCAAAAAAAGGCTCATTGGTTTCAACATCATAAAACCTTGCCCAAACCACACTATTACTGTCGGCAACCAGAACTCTGTCTTTACCGCTTTTTTCCTGCGGTGCCGAAATATCAACATATTTATACCCTGCAATTTTTATTTTTTCAAACCACTCAACTGCTGCGTTGACGGATGCGATCACTGCAGGTGAAGGTTGCTCAATGCGCATTAAGAAACGCAGGATACCAACAGATTCACTGCCAGTTAAAGAAACCAGTTCAAACTTACGGGCCATTTCAGGCTGCAATGTTTGTGCATTGTATTGGGCACACCAGGCTGTTAATTTTCCCTGTTGTTTCAATTGGGTTTTTAAGATGCATTCCACACCTCTTACAACCGGATCTACACATTTGTTTTCATAGTGCTTATCAAAAATATCCAGGTCGTTCTTTTTGTAAACCACATCATACAAAACATTCAGCACATTCACCATGGCATTGTCGTTGTAAGTGATTTGTCCCCGGTATCCGCTGAGATCAGGGAAAAACTGCGGCCAGCCACCATTAGCATATTGTGCAGTCAACAAATAATCTATTCCTCTTTTTGCAGCATGTAAATATTTTTCATTCTTTGTCTGCTTATACATTTTGCTCAGGTATCTTATTTCCTTGGTGGTGGCGCTATTATCTATTGTGGCATCTATACCTGCTGCATAGCCCGAGATCAATGCGATCTTTTCTTCACCGGTAAGTTCCCGTTTATAATCTACATTTTTATTTGCAGGAAAATGTTTTGGCCAACCACCATTGCTGCGCTGGTAAAGCAACATATTTTCTGCAATAGGGTCAGTATTAGATTGATTTGTTTTCACCGCCTCATCAGTCACCGGCGCAACATTTTTTACAGGCTGAATTTTTACATCTTCATTTGCAGGGTTCCACCTATAATCAAATGTCCATGCAGCTGTTATTTTTTTGCTATCAACAGTTGCCGGTAAATTATCAGCAAACCATTTATAGTTGCCCGCTTTTCTGCTGCAATTGTAATAGTAAACCCTGCGGCCCCATTGTAGTACGTTGGGCGGTGTAACCACCCGCTGAAAAATATCAGCATCGGCCATGTTTTTATCAAAGCTGCAGTTGATGAGATAAAACTGTGCATCCCGGTGATAGCGCCCCAATCCATAGCCTTCATCACCGGTGAATTTGCAATTCACCAAAACAGTTTTTGAACTTTCGTATCTACTTCCATCATGCCAGATGGCTGCTTCGTTGTTGTGGCAGATGAATGTGCAATTCTCGGCATAAGCCCATCCCCTGGGACAATAAAAATCAACCCCACCTTCCATGATGCAGTCCTTAAAATAAAACATGCCATCTTCTGCATTCCAAGGACTTACTGTATCACCACCATAAGCTCGAAAAATACAGTTAATAACGATCAGCCTGGTTGTTGCAAAAGAACGCAACGCCATCTGGTGGGCAACCGGCCTGATGGCTTTTACTTTGGTTTCATCATTCGAACAGGAGATGTTCTTGTCTTTTGCATTATCCTTACCATAACTGTTGATAAACGATAAATTCTCCAGTGTGATATCGCTCCCTTTTAAATTGATGGTGGCAGTACCATAATCATCCGGGTTTTCGCAACGCCATTCATCCCGGGCAAGGGAAATAGTGATGATAGTATTTTCAGGATTTTCTCCTTTTAATGTTATAAAATTTTTATCAATGAATATTTTCTCGTTGTAGGTTCCTTTTTTAATAAGAATAATGCGTTGTGCAGTTGCATCAGCAGGCAGGCTGTTGACAGCTTCCTGTATACTTCTAAAATTACCACTGCCATCCTTTGCCACAGTAATTTCTGTTTGGGCAAACATTGGTTTGCCTGCAAAGCATATTGCAAAAGACAAGAGTAATATTATTACAAGTTGCTTCATTATTTTTTCGACGCTTTATTTAACAGCCATTGCACCAGTTCATTGGCTGCTGTAAAATTCTCAAATTCAGCAGGAATTTTTCTTCCATCTAAATATTCATTGTATATCCAAGGATCACCAACCGCAAACACAATTCCCTTACCATATTTTGAACAGGCAAAAATCACATCACCATCCTGCGTAATTACAGCAGTAGCAGGTGCTTTTATATCAATCACACTGATCTCTTTCAAATACATTTTTTTTGTTTGTTTGAAAACAGGATTTGCATTTTTATTATAGATCGCCCCGGTTTCAAACTCGTTACCCTTAACCATGTTTCTGCCTTTATCAGAAAAATGAATACCGAATTTGTCTGACAGGATATTAAAATGTTGCAGGTCGCAATTGGCAGTATCATTGGTCATCAATAATAAAACGCCACCCGCCTTCACCCAGTCAGCAATTTCAGTGGCTGATCTTTCATCCATATAATTTGGTGTCTTCGTATCCTTATATCCATCCGGATCAACCATTACATAAACATGTGCATTTTTTAGATTGGCTGCAGTTGGTGCGGCATCCAATCCTCCCAGGTTTGCACCATAGGCCTGCCATATATTTCCAAACACGCTAAACCCGCCATTTTCATAATCATCCCAGGTGTAGTGGCGGCGCATGTTTGCGCCAAATCCATTCTTACGCCATTCATTGTTGAAATAATTATCCATCACCACATTCTTCCCCTTGCCTGGTTTCGGTAAAGCCGCCATTTCCATTTCAACACTGGCATTAATAAAAGCACCCATTCCTTTCGGATCATTCACTACAACCGGCTCACTCATATAATATTCAAAACTTCCGTCACGGTATGGTTTGCCACCCAGGCCCGAAACGCTTACCGTTCCTTTTAAATTGGTTTGGCCGTTTGCATCAACCTCAATAAATTCTTTGATGATACCATCATATCCTTTTTTTGCATTTTTAGAAAACGATGCAGGGATATAACCATTACGCACTGCCTTTGCCAAAGTGTACACCAGCATACTTGAGGCAGAAGCTTCTTTATAATTCTTTGGTGCTGTTGGCATATCAACAATATCATACCAAAGGCCCGAAGGCTTATCCTGCACATTGGTAACGGCTATTGCGAAACGATTTAAGATAGCTATTATAGAATCTCTGCCAGGATGATCTTTTGGAAAATGATCCAGCACATCAACCATGGCCATACCATACCAGCCCAATGCCCTGCCCCAAAAATGTGGCGATACACCCGTTTGCGGATTGGCCCATTTCTGTTCTTTGCTTTCATCCCAGCCATGATACAACAAACCTGTTTTTGCATCACGTGTGTGACGCTCTATGTTGATGAACTGGCGGGCTATATCATTAAATACAGTATCCTGCTTTGCCAGCTTTGCATACTCGGCATAAAATGGCTGGCCCATATACAAACCATCCAGCCAAACCTGCCAGGGATAAATTTTCTTATGCCAGAAACCTCCTTCTTTTGTACGTGGATGATCATTAAACTGGCTGCGGATATTATCAATTGCTTTTTTATATTTTTCCTTCCCGGTAACGTTGTACAGCATCATCACCACTTTACCGTTGTTGGTATGATCAATATTAAACTCATCCTTTTTATAATCTTTTATACTACCATCATTCTGCACATAAAAATCCATGCTGTGCTGTATGTAATTAAAATATTTTCCATCGCCATATAGCTTCCAAACGCCTTCAACGCCTTTTAATATCACACCCTGGTCGTAACTCCAGCGGGCATTGCCGGGCTTTAATTTAAAAGAATCGGGCCACAGGTTCATGGCAGTTTGCGACATCTGCTGAGAGTATGCCTGCCCGGCTGCGCCATTCAGACGGGGTTTTTGCTGTGCATTTGCTCCACAGATAATGCTCACTAAAAAAATGATGCAGATTATTTTTTTCATTTTAATTTTTCTTTGTCTTTATCCCGTCCGGCCGGGTCATCCGGGCAGGCTTTTTTTTCTTTTCTTCCACAACAGGTGGCTTTGCCCATATCACAGTTGCATCGGTTGAACCAAAACCCGCGGCCAGTTTCTGTTTTGCTTTTGCAGCATCTGTATTAAAAATTGAGATCCCTTTTGTTCTATCGCCCTGCACCTGAGCCAGCACTGCTGCGCTGTCTTTATATTTTAAATTATCAATGCTAACATTATCGCTGTTTAAAACATATACAACAGGGTTTGTGTTTTTTGAGATCATGGTAATATTGTTTAGGGTGATACCACTTGCCTCCTGTATATCTATCCCTTCATCAGCCTGCAATACAGCATTTTCTATCAATATATTTTTAACATGCATTTCCGGGATACCTCTTACAAAAATTCCTTTTGCTGCGCCATTAACGGTAATATTGCGAAAAAAGAAGTTGCGGAACTGCGGCGTGGTTTCATCAACGGTTTTAAACTCAACTGCAGGCGGTTCTCTTTTTTCGCCTGCCAATACAACCGGATCTTTTGCGGCATAATACATATCAAATAAAATGGCTTCGGCCGGAATATCTTTCATGTTCACATTGTTCACATAAATATTTTCAACCACGCCGCCGCGGCCACGGGTTGTTTTAAAACGCAGGCCAATATCACTGCCTATAAATGTGCAGTTACTTACAAAAAGATTGTTTGCGCCGCCACTCATTTCGCTGCCCACAACAAATCCACCGTGGGAATGATATACCGTACAGTTGTTTACAATAATGTCCTGCGTTGGCATTCCACGCTTTCTTCCCTCTGCATCACGGCCACTTTTAATGGTGATGCCATCATCGCCTGTATCAAAATTGCAGTCTTCAACCAATGCATTTTTGCAGCTTTCCAGGTCAAGGGCATCAGTATTGGTGCCATACCAGGGATTTTTTACTTTCAGATTTTTTATGGTGATGTGTTCGCTCATCATCAGGTGTGTTGTCCAGGCAGGAGAATTTTCAAATGTCACATCCTCAATCAAAATATTTTTGCATTGGTAAATGCGTATCATATTGGGACGAAGAAAATCCTTTACATCTTCAAAATCTTTCAGGGTTTTTCCTTCAGTGAGTTTGCCGATATTATTGGTGAGTGATCCTTTCAATGCTTTTTCAGATGAATACCACATTTTTTTATCTGCAGTTAACACACCTCCATAATCTTTAAGGTGATTCTTCCACTGGCTTTCGGTGAACTTATCTTTTTTTACAGGCCGCCAGTAATAACCGTTCCCATTCATAATGCCGGGACCGGTTATGGCAATGTTCTCTAAATTTTCTGCTACAACCGGTGACTGGCACCTGGCTGCATCTACACCTTCGAAAGACGAAACTACGAGCGGATATTGGTTAAAGTCGGAACTGAAAATGACCAACGCACCTTTGGCAAGGTGCAGGTTGATATTGCTTTTCATAATGATGGGACCGGTTACAAACGAACCCATCGGAATTAAAACGGTACCACCGCCTTTTTGTGCACATTCATCAATGGCTTTGTTGATGGCGGCAGAATTCAATGTCATTCCATCTGCGACAGCGCCATATTTTATGATATTAAATGTATCTCTTTTAAAATGCGGTGCATAAATTTAGGTAATTCAAACGCAAATTTTTCTTTAAAGTCTGATGGCTTTAAATATTTTGCCATAGGCAGATCCTGATCTTTTATACTTTGACAAACCAATGATGCCATTGACGATGCACCATACTCACTAAAGTGTGTATTGTCTTCTGGTTTGCCCTTATAATTTTTAAAATGATTGGGTGTAATATTTAAAAAGAAACGCCTGCTGTTCTCTACACCTTCTTTTACAATAAGGGCTTCGCTGCTTTTATGCAGATCGATCAACGGTACATTCAGCATGGCAGCTACTTCTTTAACAACACCGGGATAATCACCATGCTGGTCAACAAATTTTCCTGTATTATCAAATTTTCTTCGCATTACGGGTGTTAGCAAAATTGGATTTGCTCCTTTGCTTCTTGCATCATTTATATAACGGATCAGATTCTCTTTGTAAAAAGTATGTGCAGGTGCAGAGCGATCACTGTCTACAACTTTCTGGTCGTTATGGCCAAACTGTATCATCACATAATCACCAGGTTTCAGGCGGTTCATCACCGTATCCCAACGTTTTTCTTTTAAAAAACTTTTTGTGCTGCGGCCATTAACTGCATGGTTTTGTATTTCTACTTCATCGGTAATATAGTTTGTAAACAACTGGCCCCAGCCACGTTCGGGGTTTTCATCCAGCGGTTTATCGGCCATAGTGCTGTCGCCAATCAAAAAAATGGTCACTTTTTTTTCAGGTACCAAAAAAGCAAGCCCACTGACGAGCAGTAATATTATGAAGATGTTTTTTTTCATTGCAATCAATCGTTTTCGCTTACCAATTTTACCACAATATCCTTAGGTAAAGGAATAATAAAAGATGTTTATTTACGCAATCGTTCCCGATAACGATACCGGTTTTTCTCTACCGTTTTTTATTGAACTTTTACAGCCTGCCGGGCCAGTAATTTCCACTGCCCATGCAGCTTTTGCCATACCAGCAGGATACGTAAATTTACTTCTCCTGGCTTGCCATTATCATTGGTCTTTGCATGAAGCTTATGCCTCACAACAGCTACCTTTCCACTGATATTGACCAACACATCTTCCATCTCAATAAAAACAAAATCAGACCTACCACTTACTATCTTTTCTACAAATTCTTTCTTATTATCAATAAGTCCGCTGCTGTGTCCGTAACTGAGTATCTCTGCTGTCAGATCGTCCAGTTCTGTCTTATCCGCATTGATCATTGCCTGGTGCAACCGTAAAACTGTATTTGCAACAGCCGTTTCCTGTTTGCTTTGTGCCTGCAACAAAGAGTAAACCGAAATACACAGGAAAACTGTAAAAAATATTTTTTTCATTGTATAAAATTTAAAACCTTTTAGCCATGGGTACCAGGTCGGTTAATTCAGAAATTTTTACTGGACGTTTCAGTGCTATACTTTTTCTGGCTGCAATGCCTATAAGTATTGACATGGCTCCTTCTCTTGTACCGGCCATTACATTATGCGGATTATCTGTTTTGTCAACAAAGATTCTTCTTTGCATACGCACATCACCACCGCCATGGCCACCTTTTATTTTAGGTGTGGTATAAATTTCATAATCTTTATTAAAATTATCCATTACCATTATTTCCCTAAACTCTCCTGGCATGGCATCATCTGCATTGCTCATTTCTGTTGCATGACGGGTGGCCTGGTCTTGCGGTGTTTTTTGCAGGTACGGAATATCATCCCAAGTCTCCATGCGGCCCTTCATTCCATTAAAAGCAATTTGCCAGCCTTCGTAAGGTGAATAGGTGGTAAGCGAATAATTAACAGTAACACCGTTTGCATAAATGATCTGTGCACTCATCTTATCATAGATATCGATCTCGTTACTCCACACACAACCATCTTTTATGTAGCCATCATGATGTTCATTATTAACATACAAACCAACCTGCCGCTCATCTTTGGTAATATCCCAAAAGAATTTACAATTGTCTTTATGCTCACAACCTTTGCATCTTTTGCCACGAAACGGATTATTTTTTCCATAATGATCCAATGATCCATATGCACTCACTTCCACAGGCTCTGAATTCAGCCACCAGTTCAACAGATCAAAATGGTGTGTTGATTTATGCACCCACAGGGAACCGCTTTTTGCCATGCGGCCATGCCAGCGACGGAAATAATCGGCACCATGGTGTACATTCAGGTACCAGTTAAAATCAAC
>JANOUJ010000194.1:0-3474 GCA_031416815.1 Chitinophagaceae bacterium | reverse complement strand
CCGATGGTTAGCAGTGCCATTCGCCAGTTTGTAACCGAAGTTGATTGGGGCGAACTGGATTATTTAGTCATAGATATGCCGCCTGGCACCGGTGATATTCATTTAACCATTGTACAAACGGTGCCTGTAACCGGCGTGATCGTTGTTACTACGCCACAAACTGTTGCCCTGGCCGATGCCAAAAAAGGTATTGCTATGTTTGGACAGGCTCAATTAAAAGTGCCCGTGATCGGTTTGGTAGAGAACATGAGTTATTTTACTCCAGCTGAATTACCAGACAATAAATATTACATTTTTGGAAAGAACGGAGGTAAAAATCTTGCCGAAGAATTTGATATTCCCTTTCTTGGACAAATTCCGATTGTAGAAAGCATTCGTGAGGGTGGAGATATTGGAATACCCGCCATGGTTGGCGATGATGCCATCACCAAAAAAGCATTCATGGATTTTACAGCCAATGCTGTAAGAGGCATTGCTATGCGTAATGCAAACATGGAGCCGACTGAGATCGTGGAAATGATTGAGTAATGCTTTATTTCCGACAAACCTGCCGGCAGGTAGGCAGGGATGCAAAGCACACAGAGTTGATTTTAATTGAATTACTTTCCTTTGTGCTCTTGGTGCCTTTGTGGGATAAATTTTCTTCAGCGAAATCAAAAAAAATCAATTTTTAATCAGCGATTCATGGCTTTATCACATCAACAACTAAATGATATTGCAAAAGAGTTTGGTTCACCAATCTATGTTTACGATGCAGCATATATAACTACACAATACCAGAAGCTTACCAATGCCTTTGCCCAAACAGACACTAAATTTTTTTATGCATGTAAGGCTTTGACGAATGTTAATGTTTTAAAGCACATTAAAAGTATTGGCTGTAATGTTGATTGTAGTTCTATCAATGAAGTAAGGCTTGCTTTCCTGGCCGGTTTTGAACCAAAAAACATTTTGTACACCAGCAATGGTATTCATTTTGCCGAAATTGAAGAAGCCCAAAGCCTGGGCATACATATAAACATAGATAGTCTTTCGAATCTTGAAAAATTCGGTAAGAAATTTGGGCATAGTTATCCTGTAGGAATCAGGCTAAGGCCGAATATAATGGGTGGTGGCAATATTAAAATTTCTACCGGGCATGATAACAGCAAGTTTGGTATACCTGTTGACCAACTGGATGAAATACTGGCACTTGTTTCTCAATACAACCTGCATATCCAGAACCTGCACATACACACCGGCAGCGATTTACAGGATGTGGACGTTTTTGTAAAAGGTATTGAAGTATTGTTCGATATCATTCCTTCTTTTAAAGAACTGGAGTCTATTGACCTCGGCGGAGGCTTTAAAGTACCCTACAAAGATGACGATACAGAAACTGATATGCCGTTGCTGGCACAAAAAGTAAATGAAGCTTTTAGCAATCATCCAAATCCTAATGGTAAACATTTGCAGGTTTGGTTTGAGCCGGGAAAATTTTTAGTAAGTGGTTCAGGGTATTTAATAACCCAAGTGAATGTTTTAAAAGAAACTGCTGCCACAACTTTTGTGGGCATCAACAGTGGATTAAACCACCTGATACGTCCCATGTTTTACGATGCATACCATAAAATTGAGAACATCAGTAATCCTAGCGGTGAAGAAAAAAAATATGCTGTAACCGGCTACATCTGCGAAACAGATACATTTGCCTGGGACAGGAAACTGAACGAAGTAAGAGAAGGCGACCTGCTTGTTTTTTACAATGCCGGCGCTTATGGTTTTGAAATGAGCAGTAATTTTAACTCACGACAAAAGCCTGCGGAAGTGCTGGTAAAAGATGGAAAGGCACAATTGATAAGAAGAAGGGATGAGTTTGATGATTTGCTGAGGAACCAAATTTTATTATGATGATTAAAAGATTTGCCATATTTTTTTCGTTGATATTATCTGCTGCAGCAGCTTTCAGCCAACCCACCGACTGCACCAAATTCCGTGAAGGAAAATTCCGCATTGCTGATAGCCGTGCCGGCGTCGTTACTATTGCCGATAGAAACAGCATGTACCAAACCGAAACCAGCGAAGCGTTAAAAGCGGTAGTACGTTTTAAAATTTCCTGGCAGGACAACTGTACTTACACACTTAAGCTTGACAAAGTGATCAGGAACGAGAACAAGATCAACTTCCCATCAAACCTTGAAATAAAAGTGAAGATAACCCAAACATCGGCCGGCGGCTACACACAGGAGACAAGTTCCTCCTTAACTAACGGCACTTACAACGTTGTGGTAACAAAGCTATAAATAGAAAGTTATTGGTCATTGAGTCATTAGTCAATCAGTAATTTCCAATGACCAATAACTTAATGACTAATGACCCAATGACTTTACGAATCTTTTAACTAAAATTAATTTCTTCGGCTATTGGAGATATCAACTTTTCTTTCCACATTTACATAGCAAATAAAAAAATGCCTCCCGATAGCCATCGGGATGATAATTCCACCAGTCCTGATGGCTATCGGGAACCAACTTCAACAATCAATTTCAAATTTATGAAACCCGACCCAAGCTGTCGTACCAAAAAGTTCAAAGCAACTTTTTTGAAGTCATCATTATGCCTTCTTATAACCATTTGCCTTTTCTCTTGTAACAAAAAAGACAAATGGGTCGATGTAGATCCTGCTTTCAGCAAATACATCGATGCCTACACAACCGGTACCGTCTCCAAAACGTCTGCTGTGCGTATCAAGCTGGCTGCCGATGCCAACACCACCCATGCTGTTGGCGAAGCGGTTAAAGAAGACCTGTTCGACATTTCTCCTTCCGTAAAAGGAAAAGCATTCTGGCTGGATGCCCAGACGATTGAATTTAAGCCAGATAACCCGCTGAAACCTGACCAGATGTACCAGGTAGTATTCAAACTCGGTAAAGTCACTAAAACACCCGGCAAGTTTTCTGAATTTAAATTCAGCATAAAAACAGTAAAGCCCTCGTTTAAAGTTGGCAACGAAGGATTGCGAAGCAGCGGCGTTAGAAATAAAATGAGTTTAAGCGGTGAGCTGGAAACCGCGGATGTTGAAGATGGCAAACTGGTTGAAAAATTATTGACCGCCTCTCAAAATAACAATTCGCTTAAAATAAACTGGCAGCATAACGATGCCACTAAAACACACCGGTATACCATTGAAAAAATTGACCGGTTAAAATCGGCCAGCAATGTAGACCTGCGCTGGGATGGCGGCCCAATGAGCATGGATGTGAAAGGTGATGAATCTATTGCAGTCCCTGCTGCCGGCGATTTTAAAGTACTGAATGTAATGGCTGTTAACGAGGCACAGCAATTCGCATCGGTGCAGTTCAGCGATATG
This sequence comes from Chitinophagaceae bacterium, assembly GCA_031416815.1. Lineage (GTDB taxonomy): Bacteria > Bacteroidota > Bacteroidia > Chitinophagales > Chitinophagaceae > Ferruginibacter. The sequence continues at coordinate 125 of JANOUJ010000194.1, read as the reverse complement.
ATCGCTGTTGGCCAGGACCTGAACGGTTTGATCACCATCAGCGGCCAATCGGACATTTCTTTTACCATCAACGGCAGCGAAGTAAAAGTTTTTGGCAACGGAAAACTGGATGGCAATTACACCGT
>JANOUJ010000193.1:0-1824 GCA_031416815.1 Chitinophagaceae bacterium | reverse complement strand
GGTAATGAACATAAATGTGTACAAAGTATTCCAATGTCCATAACTGGTATTCCAATCGGATGCAAGGGGCATACTTACATTATATTCTCTCATGGAGCCTACAACAATATCAACTGGTGTTTTTATGATACAACCCTGATTTAGCACATCATAAAAATGTTCGCTTTTAAATAATGCGCTTAATACCGGTTTAATTTCATAATTGTTACTGCGAAAAATGTCAGCTAAGGGAGTGATCACATTTGCTTCGGTAGCAGCATCAATTTCGTAATAAACAAACCAGCGATAAAATTTACGAACAATATGTTTTGCCACTTCGTTCTGGGCAAAAATCATGTTAAGTAAATCGTTTAGCTCCAATTGTCCTGCAGCAGCCCCGTTAGGTCTTGTGATAATTGTATTGTTGAAAAAAGCGGAAAATGTTTTACTGACGGTTGAATGGCGGGTAGGGTCAAAAAAAGTTGTATAGTTGGTTCCGTTTACCCTCCAGCCTGTAAGTACTTTGGCTGCTTCCTTTACATCAGCTTCTGTGTATTGTGAACCCGGGCCTTTACCCAAAGTAAACAATTCTAATAATTCCCTTCCATAGTTTTCATCAGGTGCAGACGCTACATTCAAGTAACCATTTAGATAACGAAGCATGGCATAATCTTTAGTGATTGCATTCACCATTTGTTTATAATTACCCAGCACATTTTGTCTTATAAGAGAATGTTGCATATAAACCCAATTGGCATTACCCACTTCGTTTGCTTCATTTCCAAAATTATCTACCCACAAAAAAGTCATTTTTTCCCTTATACTCCTGTCCTGGTTAATCATCACTCCTGTCCACCATTTCTTATATGATGCCCTTCGCTGGCTTTGTACCGTACCGTCGTTATTTATATCATTTACCCAGGTAGCTCCCTGTGCAATATTTGCATCGGGTGTACCTGGCTGGGTGGACGTAATATACTCTTTAACCGGTGGCAACGGGTCTGGCGCTGTGGGGTTCAGCAACTCATCCACGGTCTGGTTCATAGTACGTGAAGTAAAATAATCCACATCCGCTTTTTTAGCTCCAAACATGGCTCGCTTTAAAAGATGAATAACTTCATTGCTTCCCCAAGGGCCTGTGTAGGGATTAATACCACTTGATGTACGTGCCGGAGATACTATTTGGGCAGTTTTTGATTTAGCAGGTGCCTTCTTTTTGGTTTTACCCGCTGTAAGAAAGTCTCTTCTGTCCATAGCGATTGTTTTGGTGACTATGATATTAAATAATTACGACTAATTTGTTCCAGTAAAGTTTAATTAGGGAGGATAATTTATAATTGGATTACACACCGGCACATAACGCTGCCCTTGTATTTTTATTTTGTTGCCTTAAAGTTAAACCAATTATTGAATATTTTCAATAATTCCGGCAATACCCTGGCCGCCGCCAACACAGGCTGTAACAATACCGTACTTCTTATTCAGCCTTTTCATATCATTGGTTAGCTGTATGGTGAGTTTGCAACCGGTACAGCCAAGGGGGTGGCCCAGTGCTATGGCGCCACCGTTAATATTTACAATATCGGGGTTTAACTCCAATGTTCTTATTACTGCCAAAGCCTGGGAGGCAAAGGCTTCATTCAACTCAAAAAGATCAATTTGAGAAAGATTCATGCCGGCCTGTTTTAAAACTTTGGGTACTGCTTCAACCGGGCCAACGCCCATAATACGTGGATGTACACCGGCACTGGCACAATTCACCAAACGGGCAATAGGTTTTAGTTCCAATTCATTTACCATCCTTTCGCTCATTACAATAACAAAAGCTGCACCATCACTGGTTTG
>JANOUJ010000192.1:0-2646 GCA_031416815.1 Chitinophagaceae bacterium | reverse complement strand
GTGTTGCCAAGATCATTGACGATCTATGATTCAAAAGGCGACCGTGTGTTCACACAGTTCTACACCATCGGAAGACCATACGACAGAATGGATGTTGATATGAGAGCTTATGGAAAAGGCCTGTACTGGGTTGAAATTGGTGACCTGAATGGTAACCGATTAACCGTGTGCAGGGTTGTGATACAATAAAAAATAACTAACCAGTTATACAAATCCTCCAGCATGGGCTGGAGGATTTTTTTATAAAATTATACGACAGTTTTTTAAAATCATTACAGGGCTCAACCTATAAAGAACACAATTTGCAATAACTTCATTCACTAAACCAACATATGAAACCCGGTGAATATTATAATACCAGAATTGCAGCTTTACAGGATGAATTAAAACTGCTCATCAAAAAGAGAACAATGCTTGCCTGGTTGCGCTTTGCGGTAGTGATCGGCATACCTGCCTGTTGCTATTTTTTACTTCCCTTCGGTTTATTATTTTGTATTATACCCGCAATTTTACTGTTGGTTTTATTTACCCGGTTAGTCTTTGGCGACCTCAATAATAAATCCTCTATTGAACATACCAAATACCTGCTCGAATTAAATGGAGATGAATTAAAAGCATTGTCACATAACTATTATCATTTTGCTGAAGGGATAGAATATACACATAAAGAACATTTATATGCCAATGACCTGGACATATTTGGCCATGCTTCCCTATATCAATACATAAACAGGACGGGGTCTGAAATGGGCAGCAGCACTTTAGCCCAATGGCTATTAAACCCGGTAGCATCAGAAATAATTTTACAAAGACAGGAAGCCATTAAAGAATTGGTAAAGCAAACGGAATGGAGACAGGCACTACAGGCATATGGAATGGCAAAACGTATAAAGCAGGAAACAACAACACGTTTACAAAAATGGTTTGCCGGGGATAACAGTTTTATCAATAATAAATTTTGGTTATTAACCAGGTATTTAATTCCTGCAGTGATGATCACAGTTTTGGTTTTAAATATAGCAGACGTACTAAACAACTATGTAAGAAATTATTGCTTAATGGCCTCTGCCCTTTTTGCATTGTATGTCAGCAAAAAAGTGACCCCGCTGCATCAGCAGGTGTCAAAAATGACGGAGGAACTGGAAGTACTGTCCGACAGTTTGCAATTAATTGAAAAAATGAAATTCACTTCAGCTTTTTTACAGAACCTGCAAAAACAGTTTGTGGAAAAAAACGGAAAAGCATCGACACAAATTACCAAACTCAAAAAGATACTTGAAAGGCTCGACCTTCGTTTTAATTTTGTTGTATTTATACCATTGGATATTTTGTTACAGTGGGACCTGCAACAAGTAATTGCTTTGGAAAAATGGAAGGAGCAAAACCACAGGAATGTGATGCAATGGTTTACGGCGTTAGGCGAAATGGAAGCCATAAACAGCCTGGCAACCTTATCTTTCAATCACCCTGAATGGTGTTTCCCGATATTTAAGGAAGATCACTTTTTTATTGAAGGGGAAGAAATTGGCCACCCGTTGATACAAGCTGATAAATGTGTAAACAACCCTTTAAAACTTGAGCATACCGGCCAACTCATGTTGGTTACCGGAAGCAATATGGCCGGTAAAAGTACTTACCTGCGCAGCATTGGCGTAAATGTAGTACTTGCCATGGCAGGTGCTCCGGCTTGTGCAAGATACTTCTGCTTATCGCCCGTACAGATCATCAGTAGCATGCGTGTGGCAGACAACCTGGAAGAAAGTACTTCAACTTTTTATGCTGAATTAAAAAAAATGAAGACCATTATTGATAAGGTGAACAACAACGAAAAAATTTTTATTTTGTTGGATGAAATTTTAAGAGGCACTAATTCTCTGGACAGGCATACAGGTTCAGCTGCACTGATCAGGCAATTGATCAAAAAGAAAGCTGCTTGTATAATTGCAACGCATGATGTAGAACTGGCTAAGATGAAAGACGAATACCCGGAAAATATTTTAAATTACCACTTTGATGTGCAGGTAAGTAACGAAGAATTATATTTCGACTACCAGTTGAAAGAAGGCATCTGTACCAGTCTAAATGCGTCGATCCTCATGAAAAAAATAGGCATAGAATTATAAAATGGCGAAAATTAAAATATCGAATATCCTCAAGCTTGAAAAATATTCGATATTCAATTCTATTCAATGTATAACCATACCCTACTTCCCCCATCCAAACCAGTCGTTTCCATTTGCATACAGCATTAGTGCCAGTAAAATAACCATCCCAACAATTTGTGCATACTCTAAAAACTTTTCGCCGGGTTTACGTCCTGTTATCATTTCACCTAAGGTAAACATTACATGCCCTCCATCAAGCGCTGGTATTGGAAGCATATTCATAAAGGCAAGTATAATGGAAAACATAGCAGTCATTCGCCAAAAAGATTCCCAATCCCACGTAGGGGCAAATATGGAACCCATTGCTTTGAAACCGCCGATCCCTTTTATTCCCCCTGTACCCGGAGTGAAGATCACAATAAACTGCTCCACATAATCTTTTAATTCCTGAATGGTCATTTTAACACCAGCCGGGAAAGCTGCAAAAAATCCGTACTTAATTACTTCAAATTTTACCCACCCAAGACTATCCCATTGTATT
>JANOUJ010000191.1:0-2204 GCA_031416815.1 Chitinophagaceae bacterium | reverse complement strand
GGTAAAAATTATCCCCAATTTGGCAGGAATTTCACAATTCAGGCTTTTTTTCTGGCCGTTATAACGCTGGCATAATCTTTTAAATGAACAGGTAGATAAAATACAAATGGAAAATACAAAACAGGAACTTTTACAAAATGTGCAGAACCTGGCCAGGATGATCAATGAGGTGAATGTTTGTATGTTTACCACTACTGATGATAAGGGTCGGATTTCTAGCCGGCCGATGGGCACCGTACATATTGATGATGATAACAATATCTGGTTTTTTACTAATGAATATTCTGAAAAAATACAGGAAGTATCAAAGGATAATGCGGTGAACCTCATCTATGCGCACCCCGGGAAAAACATTTATATCAATATTTCAGGCACCTGTAAGATCATCATCGACAAGGCTAAGATGAAAGAGTTTTGGAATCCATTGTTGAAAGCATGGTTTCCAGGTGGACTCGACGATCCAAAATTATGCCTGTTAAAAGTTGTTACGGAAGACGCATTTTACTGGAACAGCAGTTCCAATAAAATGATAGTTTTTGCAAACATGCTTAAAGCAATTGTAAAAGGGGAAAAATATGAAGAAGGTGAAATGGGGAAAATAAAACTATAAACAGAAAATACACGGTCGTTCTATAAGTCGGAGTTGGTTTCCAGGGTTGTTTATGATAAGAGGGTTGCCGATAGGCGCCCTCTTATTCATTATAAATAGGAAGATAAACACTAAAAGTTGTGCCCTTCCCCAATTCTGAATTTACTTCAATGAAGCCTTTATGCGATTGAATAATATTCATGGTAGATGCCAGTCCAAGCCCCATGCCGTTTCTTTTTGAAGTATAGTAAGGCTCAAAAAGCTTACCAATGTTTTCCGATGAAATTCCACATCCATTATCCGTAATTTCAGTAATAGCATAGCCCTTCTTGCCTGAAACCCGGATCAATAATTTTCCATCAGCCTGTCTAACCATGGCTTCAACAGCGTTTACAATGATATTCATGAATGCTATCTTCAGTTTATCCTTATCTGACAAAATGGTTAATGGAATGTCCTGTATCTGCTGCGTCACTTCAACATTTTGCAATGTTATACTGTCCCCGGCTTCTGATAATACCTCGAATAGGAGGGATTGCAAAGTTCCCGCCATGGCTTCAATATCAGTTTGCCTGGAACTATGGAGCAGTTGGGTAATAATGGTACTGATCCTTTTAGCGTTTCGCCTGATCACATCAATATAGACAGTAGCATCCTGGTCTTTATTCTCCAGTTGTAGCTGCTCGGCCGACAGTGAAATATTATTTAACGGGTTTCGAACCTCATGGGCAAGCGTTCTCACCAGCCTTCCCGTTGCGGCCAGCTTTTCTGTTTGTAGTGTTAGCCATTCCGTCTTTTTAAGGTTGGTAATATCATGCAAAATGCCTTGAATATAATGGTGGCCCTCGAGGTCTGCCTCAACTGAGGCGGATAACATACAGGTTTTTCTATCGCCAATGCCTGTAATAAGTTCAACTTCAAGGTCATTAATATCCTGGCCCTTTTGCAGGTATTGTTTCAGCTTGCTGCCTTCCAATTCATCTTCAAAAAGTGATGGCAATTGCTTCTGCAGCAAAGTGTCAGATGAAAAAGCCAGCAGATCTATGGAAGATTTATTCAGTTCCCTGAATTTTAAACTCAAATCCATGATAAATACAGCATCCAATGATTGCTCAAATATATTCCTGAATTTGCGCTCATTCTTTCGGATGGCATTGATATATGAAGATCGTTCCAGCGCATAGCGGATAGTCCGTTCCAGCTTCTCGGTATTTAATTCTGATTTAACCAGGTAATCAAATGCGCCCAGTTTCATAGCCATCCGGTCAATTTCGCGGTTGCCCTTTCCGGTGAGCAGTATAATAGGCTCTTCACACTTTGCTTCAATTGCAGCCCGAAGCAATTCAATACCGGTCTTTATTCCCAGCCGGTAATCAACGAAATAAATATCAAATGCATGAGATCGCATTTGCTCCAGGGCTTCCTTGTATTGTTTGGCCCATTCAATATAGAACCTGCCTTCCTCAATTTCCTGGATGTATTCGCTGGTGATAAAAAAATCATCTTCATCATCATCAACTATCAGGATGCGCGTGGTTTTCTGCTGGAATGAAGACATAGCTCTAATTATTGTTTTTCAGGTAAAAATACGCTGAATACGGCACCTTTTCCTTCT
>JANOUJ010000190.1:0-11765 GCA_031416815.1 Chitinophagaceae bacterium | reverse complement strand
ACCGATGGATCTAAGAGGTGTCTTTGAGAAAAAAGTTACAAGAGACAATATGCAGTCTTTTCAAACTGTGCTGGATGATTTATTTAATGAAAAGCAAGGGGTGGCTGCAACAAGAGGGGATATATCAGGCATTAAAGCCGAAGAAATAGGAATAATTAGTGTTAGTTTTATTATCAAAAAACAATAGTCTTATTCATTGAATCTATCAGCTAAAAAATATTATCTCGTAGCGCTTATACTTTTTGTGTATGAATTGGGTTTCGGACAAAAAACCGTAAAAACAGAAGAGAAGGAGCTGTATTTTACGGTCAACTTTGCATACAGAGAAAAGGATACCATGATCTTATTTATAGAAGGTGCTCAGAACCTCGGTATCAAAAAAGGGAATTTAATAAGTGCTTATCAAACATATTCAAGTGTAAAAAATGCAGCAGGAAAAAGCAGAAAATTTCATTTGGCTGGTAATGGTAAGATAGTAAAGGCCGATAGCGTTATTGCCGCAATGGTAAAACTTATTAAAACAGAAGAGACGCTTGACGAGGGAGACCTGATCTCAATAAAAATAAATATTCCACAAGCTGATTATCGGGGGATCTTCTCCCAACTTGCATTTAATAAAATACTTTTTGCCAATTTAAATAAAGAAAGGTTTTATGCGCTGCCCGACATTCTGGACACTGACGATAAACAGAAGGAAGACTCCCTTTATGCTGTACTGCTGAATGATTTACACGAAACCTATTTTACAATGAAAGACAGGGAGGATATTCGGGCTATGGTAAATACAAAAATAGAAGGAGGTAGATACATCGGTAAAACATACCTCGAAATGCTCAGGGACGCAACAAAGGATGACCTCGAAAGTTTTTTGCTTTATGTAATTGCCAATCCGGACAATTACAGAGGCAAAAATTTCAAGCTAAACGAAACCTTTGTTACCTGGGGGTTAAACAATGCACCTTACAGCCCGGGGGAAGTAAAGAAAGCATTATTTCCGGTTTATAAAAACAAAGCCCAGTTTTCAAAACTTCTTCTTCCCTATAAAAAAAATATCATTGATGATAAGCATTGCCTCTCATTTATTAAAGATGTTGAAAAATTAATAGCTAGCAGCAACTTTTCAGAAGCGTTGGCCTATATTGATTTTATAAAAACAATTGCTTATGCTGTTAACGACACCGGGGGTAAATCACTTGCCTGGGTATTGGAAGCAGAAATAAATCATGAGCAAGATAGATATGACATTGCTATAATTCAATGCGATTCAGCCATTAAGTATGCTGTAATGGCAAATGAACACGAGTATGAACTGGCGGCCATTTCAAAAAAAATATTCTGCCTTAACAAGTTGTCACAGTTTACAAAATCAAAAGCCTTGATCCAGGAGTTTGAAAAAAAACTCACTGCATATAAATCAACTCTCCTCGAATCTGTTTATAACAGCAACTGGCAAAAACGATACGAATATGAAGGGGCTATGTATTATACCGAAGGTAATTATGACCTTGCCCTTAAATCCTACGGAAACCTCATTGATTTAAACAAAGGCATAAACAGTTTTGAATCGTTGCTAAAAAATGCGGAATACTATGCTTTTATTGGCCGGGTAAATAACGACCAGGGAAAACCATCCGAAGCTTTGGCTTCATTTATAGACGCCGCCAAAACCTACAGGCTTAATTACGATACGCTGAATTGGGCAAAAGTGCAAAACAATATGGCATATAGTTACTACAAACTCGCCAATTACTCTAAAAGCATGGCTTATACCGATTCTGCATTGCAAAAGCTATTGCAGATAAATGATTTTAATAATGCCGGCTATTCTAAATCGTTAAAGGGAAGCTGTTACTGGGAACTTGGCAAATATGATTCTGCAGTAATAGCACATAAAGAATCTATTGCATTAAGACAAAGTGTCAATAATTTTTCGGGGCAGGCGCATTCCTGGAAAAGTATTGGAGAGTTATATTTATTGAGTGGACAAAAAAAACCGGCGTTGTTAGCTTACGATTCAGCAGCCTATTTTTACCAGCACTTAAAAGACAGCTCCGGCCTTGCCGAAACCTATAATAAAAAAGGTAACGTTTTTTACAATGATGAAAACAATAAAAAAGCGGTCCAGTATTTCGAAAAGGCAAAAGGCATTAGCAGCAAATCCACCATTGAGGCATTGTATAATTTAGGCAATGCATGGTATGCGATAGATTCTGTAAAATCCCGTAATTATTATATAGCATGTAGTCAATTAAGTGAAAGCACAAAAAACACAGGTTATCTTTTTGATGCCACGAGGAGCCTGGCAAACCTGGCTTATCGTACAGATAATTCAGTAGCGGGCGATAAATTATATGCTTCATGTCTTATTCTAAGTAAACAATTAAACACTGCACAGAGTTATGGCGATTGCCTGTCTTTAAAAGCTTATGGCTTTAGAACACAATCTCAATTGGACAGCGCTTTGCTCTATTACAACCGGGCAAAATCTGTGTTTGATACATCAAGTCAATCCAGTGTTATCTGGCAACTTAATGGTATTGCCGATGTATATATCTCTATGGGTGACTTTCCAAAAGCAAAAGAAGCATACAGCAAAGCCATACAACTTGCAGAAGAGACCAATAACAATATTGCCCTTGGATCAACGTTAGAATCAACTTCTTTTCTATATGGGCTTACCGGTGAGTTTGAAGAAGGGTTAAAAAACAGCGATAGCGCCCTGGCAATATTTTCCAGGTCTGATAATATAGTGAGACTGGCAAATACTTTTTTATCACGGGGCACACTATATAAAAGTATGGGAGAGTATAAAAATTCAATTAGCTCTTTTTTAATAGCCGATAGCTTATATCAGGACCAGGATGTACTTGAAAGCAGGGGTGTGGTTGCGGCCAATATAGGCGTAACATATTTTACGCAGAGTGATTATGTAAACGCATTAAAATACCAAAGGCAGGCTTTCGATCAACTTAATAAGGGCGTAGTTAATGAATCCTATCTTTTATCCAAAGGAAACATTGGAGAGTATTTATTTTATTTAAAAAAATATAAGGAGGCAGAAAGAGAATTACTGGAAGTATATCCAATAACAAAGGAAAAAAAATTGTACCGGGTTGCATCGGGCATCGCATTAAGCCTCGGTAAATTATATTACGAGACAAAACAAACAGACAAGTCCATTGGTTATTTTGAATATGCCGCACAATATGCTGCCAGCAGCGGTGAGAAGGAAAAAGCAATTGAAGCGCTTAATTTTCTTGGACAGATCAATAAAGATAAAGGCAAAACAGAAGCGGCAGAAAGCGATTTTAAAAAAGCCACTGATATTGTAACTGAATATAAGATCACCCTGGGATGGGAACCTTTTTATCAATTGGGGCTATTGTATTACGCACAAAATAAGTTTGATAGTTCTATACGGTTTTTTAAAAAGGCGGTAGAACTGCTTGATAAGAATTCGGAAAATTTATTTGGCGGAGAAGAAGCCAGGAAGATATTTAACAACGATCCCAAAAAATCCGATCTCTATAACAAGATCACATTTGCATATTACAACCTCGGAAATATAAAGGAAGCCTGGGCTTATGCCAACAGAAGCAACATTGCAGGCATAAAAGAATTGTCAGGCTCTTTATCTGCTTCATCAAACAGCGAAGAAAAAAACGAAGCACTGAAAAAGTTGCTGGCCATGCAGCAATCTAAAAAGGTGCTGGAGAATACCCTTGAAAAACAGGAAGGTGCTGCCAAGGAAGAAACATTAAAGAAGATAGAAATTGTGGAGGCTGATTATAATAATTTCCTGCAGGACGTGGTTGAGAAATATCCGGAGCTTAGCGTATACTTTACCCGTTCAAATGCTGACGAGTTTAATAATTACAAAAGCAAATTGCCCGAAGACGTGGCTGTGTTATTATACCTGCTGAACAATAATACCCTGATGATATTTTCTTTAACCCGGGAAAAGCTTTCGGTTGATACGATGACGGTTGATGTAACTGCAAAAGTGAATTCCTTTATTGAAGCCATAAAAAACACATCGAAACAAACCGGTACAGGCCCGTTGGCATTAAGGTCCGATCCTGTAGATGAAGACAAATCTTCAGGGAACATTGAATTCAAAGACCTATCGGCCCAACTATACAATATGCTGATCACAACAGTTGCCGATAAAATAAGCGGAAAGAAAAAACTATGCATTATTCCCACTGGCGTTTTCAGCAATATGCCTTTTCAGTGCCTGGGTACTAAAACATCTAATAACGGATTTAAGTTTTTAATTGAAGATCACAACATTTTTTACACCAATAAAATGTCGGTATTTAATACGGGTGAAAAAGAGATTCCCCAAAAAACCAACATGAACTCTTTTGCAGCATTTGGTGTGCCGGATGCAACCTTAACTTTTAACATAGGTGAAGTAAAGGAAATTGGAAAGATTTTAGGATCAGACTCAACAGTGTATTCCGATGCAAGGGCTACCGAAGCTATGGCAAAGCAAAGCCTTCGTAATAAAAAGTATATACATTTTGCTACACATGGTGTGTTGAATTATTCATCAGACTATTCACAATCGTACCTTAAATTATTGCCCGATAAGGATACCAGCAATGGCAATAACGGGCAATTAACCATGAGGGAGATCCAGGGATTGGGAATAACCGATTGCAACATGGTAATATTGTCTGCATGCCAAACAGCTGTGAGCAAGGCGTTGGTAAAAGGCTGGAACATTTCGCCTGCCAATTCGTTTTTGGTTAGTAATGTAAAAACTGTTGTAGCCAGTTTGTGGAAAGTAGCCGATGAGCCTACAGGATTGTTGATGCAATATTTTTATGAAAATCTTTCTTCGGCTGCATCTATTAATAAAGCAGATGCATTGAGGTTAGCACAGGTTAAATTAAGCCAGAACCCACGTTTCAGCCATCCTAATTATTGGGGAGCCTTTGTTTTGTATGGCGATTGGAGATAATGCCATCTTTGTTTTATAAGTAGTGGACTATGTTGAAATATTAGATGGAATTATACCGACAGAAAACTGATTGCGTTATTAGGCATATAGTCGGTATAAATACCCACAGCAGGGTATAGCGTTACCGAATGAATAAATTAATTTTAATTAAATAAATACACGATTATGAAAAAGGTCTTTTTACTATTAGCGATTGTTGTTTTGCTACTATCTGAAACAAGCGCACAAAAATTACTAAGAGGCTCTAGGCCATCCAAGGAGCCTTGTACAACACTTATGGGAAACACCATGCTGCCTGTGGCGATTGATACCACAATAGGCAGGCAGGTTGCAAATAATGATGTGATCTGGGAAAACGGAGATGTGATACTTGTAAAATTCATGGATAATATTGGCAGCGAACAGGTGCGTAATATGATCATGGGCTATGCAAAAAACTGGGAGCAATATGGAAACATCACCTTTAAGTTTGTAGCTGACAATACCCCCACAACCAATATCAGGCTTAAGCTTGGAAGCAGGGAAGACAGGCGTGGGCATAATTCTCAACTTGGTATCCAGTGCAACGAAATTCCACAATACGAACAGACATTAAACCTGGATACATCTGACTTTATAGATTATAAAGCATATGTAGCACAGTATAAAAGCGGTGGGCCTTTTCTTGAATACCTGAAAAACAAAGGAACCGATTTTAAAAACTACACTTATAAAGACCTTTATAAAGATGTCATTCAGTTTAAAGACCCCAATGTGAAATGGAACTATAATTCTATGCAGGGAACTACCATACATGAGTTTGGCCATGCTTTAGGATTGCTTCATGAACAAAGTTATCCTAAGGGCATACAATGGAACAAGGATACTGTATATAAATTTTATGCAAAATACCAGGGATGGAATAAAGAAAAGGTAGATTTTAATGTAATGGGAGCAAGTGATTTCTTTTACACAAATGGTACCGCTTATGATCCGCTTTCTATTATGCATTACCCGGTTGAAGCATGGCAAACGGTTGATGGTTTTGTTGTGGGATTGAACAATTCACTGTCAGAGGGAGATAAAAAAATAATTGCTGCTTTATATCCTAAAGACAAAAAAGTTTCAACACTGGCTGTTCCAAAAATTGAAATTACCAATATTGGTTATGGCGAAGTGAAGACAGATAATGTAAAGAAAGGTATTTTGATATATCCTTCATTTGACATTAAAACAAGCGCTGTTTTAGGAAATGTATATTTTGTGGCGAGGTTAACCACAGAGGACGGTCAGTATTATCTCCCCACCACCAATGAAAATTACAGTTGGAATAAAATGGCTGCTACTTATGTTAAAATGAGATTACTACCGAGCTCAAAAGCAAGCTATAATAAGAACGGGCAAAAAAACCTGGAGCTGTTTTTCCCTTACACGGAAATGCCAGACCTGGCGGGTAAAAAAGTAAAGATCCAGTTTTCGGTTTACCAGGATGACGTAGTAAACAACAGGTATCAGAAACTTACATTCAATTTCCTTTCGTCTCCATTAACTATAGTGAAATAAAAAATTCGGTGTATAAATTAGAACTGCCATCGTTTAAACGATGGCAGTTCTGTTTAAAGCTCTTATGCTTCTGTTATTTTATTTGCAGCAAGCACCATTCTTATTTCATTATAACTGATGTCCTTTGGTAAATTATCTATCAGGGCTGTAAGACTAAGGGGCCCGTGTTTGGCAACAGCATCGTTTATGAGGGTTTGTTTTTCTTTACTTACAATTTCATCAATGCCCAGATCTCCGGTTCCTACAAAGTAAGACAAGTGGCTTTCAATGGTACCGGTCGTAAAATTTCTTTCTTTAGCAATTGTTGCAATATTTTTTCCGGCTTTATACAATTCAAAGGAAACGGTTTTAGAATCAATCTTGGGTTCTGTTGACTTGGGTTTTCTTTCTTTCCTTGGATTAACGGGTTTTAAATGCATCCTGGATTCAAGCCCATTCCTTTCACAATAACTTTCTACTGCTTCCAGAATCTCGTCTCCGTATTTTTCGGCTTTTGCCCTTCCAAAACCACTGATTTGCATCAACTCCTTTTTCGTAAGCGGCAGGTAAGTACAAATTTCCTGCAAAGAGGTCTGATTGGCGACCATGTAAATGGCCTCACCGCTTTCGGAACAGATCAAATTGCGCCAGCGCTTTAAAGTTTCAAACAATTCAGGATTGGATACATCTTTATTCACGGCTTTGGTTTCGCTTGCATAGCAGGAAATATTAAACCGGGGCTGAACGTATTTTAATTTGTGCTGTAAAAAACCGGTTACAGAAAAAGGTTGTTTGCAATACTGCAGAAAATAATTGCTGTTGAACAGCGCCAAAGCAAACTCATTCAGTTTTTCATTGACAGGCGTTGCAGTTTCTTTGTGTTCAGTAATTAAAGGATGAGATTTTAATTGCCGGATATATGCTTCCAATTTTGGAATAAAATGATGGGCTGCATCTGAAATTCTTTTTTGAAGACCGCCATTGTTTTCAATAACGGCCTCCTCTTTCATTAAAAAAGATATGTGGCCGATAAATTTTAAACCTACTGTTTTATCGGTAGCAATATGTTGCCTGAAATTTTCTATCCAGTTTAGGGCTTCTGTATTTAATTTATCCTTGTGCTGCACAATTTGAAAGGCCAATTGCTCAACAGCATCATTTATTTCTCCGAAAGAAAATATTTCTTCCAGTAATTGTTGTGTAAATAATTGCCGGGCCCCGGCAAAACGATCCGCCAGGGAGCCTTTAAAAGAAAGGGATTGCTGGCCTTTAATTACATTTTCGTTGCTGTGGATAGCTGTGGCCACAATTTTACTTAGCAGCACTATTCCCGCCAAGCTCGTACAGCGACTCAAAGCCACGTACACCTGTCCGCTGCTGAAAGCTGCGCCGGCATCTATCATTACCTTTTCAAAAGTAAGGCCCTGGCTTTTGTGTATGGTTATTGCCCAGGCCAGCCGTAAAGGATATTGAGTAAAAGTTCCCAGGGTTTCCTGCTCCAGTTTTCCGTCTGCACGGTTAAGTGTGTAACGGCTGTTCTCCCAGATTTCTTTGCCAACTTCAATTTCTGTTCCATCGCAATCCACAACAATCTTTTCTTTTGTGAGTGATTTCACCACGCCTATCTTTCCGTTGTAATATCTTTTTTGGATCAGGTCGTTCTTTAAAAACATTACCTGTGCGCCCTCTTTTAAATTCAATTCAAATTCTGCAGGGTACATATTTTCGGGAAAATCATCTTCTACAGCAGCTTTGTAATTGAAGTTTGCGGTGTTTAGTCTGTATAATTCCTGTTCATTTATTTGGTCTGCCTGTTTGTTGTGAGACGTGAGGGTAATATATTTTTCATCGCTGTCGGGCCTGAAGCTTGGATCGTAACGCAGGTGCAGATCTTCAAAATCATCGGCATCCATATGATTGTTGCGTACTTTATTTAAAAGCCTGACAAAACTATCCTCCTTCTGCCTGTAAATTTTGTCAAGCTCAATTAACAACGGTAATTGTTCTTTTATCGCAAGGCTGTCAAAAAAGAAAGGCGATTCATAATACTCGTTTAGAATATTCCACTCGTGATTTTGTGCAACCGGGGGCAGCTGGTGCAGATCACCAATGCACAATAACTGTACACCGCCAAAGGGCAGGTGATAGTTTCGCCGCACATGTTTTAAAATGGTATCAATGGCGTCCATCACATCACATCGTACCATGCTGATCTCATCAATAACCAGCAGCTCCATTTTACGTAGCAGTTGTTGCCGCTGTTTGTTGTGCCGGATCTTTGCCAGCAATTCTTCTTTATTATTTTTTGTGGGTAGAAAAGGATGAAAAGGTAATTGAAACAAACTGTGCAGCGTAACTCCGCCTGCATTGATTGCCGCTACGCCGGTTGGGGCTGCCACTACAATATTTTTGGTAGAATTCTCTTTGAGGTATTTTAGAAAAGTTGTTTTACCCGTGCCCGCTTTGCCGGTTAAGAAAATATTTTCGTTGGTTTCGGTTACAAAGCGATAAGCCAGGTCAAAAACCTCGTTGCGTTCTATAGTTTGCATTGCAATAAAGATAAGAGGAGATAATAAGAAAAGAACGCCGGTTGAAAAGTTAACCGGCGTTCTTAAATGAGGCTTATGCCTCAGGTTTGCTTCCCAGCATTAAAAGCTCATTCACCTGTACTTCAGTAATGTACTTTTTGTTGCCGTCCTTATCAGTGTAGCTGCGGTTGATAAGCTTTCCTTCAATGGCGATCTCACTGCCTTTGTTCAGATACTTCTCCGCAATGTCTGCTACTTTACCCCATGCAACCAAATTGTGCCAGGTTGTTTCGGTTACTTTCTCGCCTTTAGCGTTGCGGTAGCTTTCGTTTGTAGCCACGCTGAAACGGGCAAGCTTTTTACCGCTTTCGGTTGTTTTTACTTCTGGTGCGTTGCCCAGGTTACCAATCAGTTGAACTTTGTTTTTTAATGCGTACATGTTTTTTCGTTTTGTGCCGTGCTGTTGTTTTAAAGCCGTGCGGTTTTTAATTTATTTCAATCAACCGTATTAGTTTTGTTCCGATTGACAATGCAAAGATGCGATTGCAAAAAAGCGATAGTCGGAGATTATCCTTTTACTTACCTTTATAACCGTATGTAAACGGTTGTATCGGAACAGTTATCTTTTAAAACTAAAGCCTGTATTATGTTAGATCAAAAAGAAGCTCCAATTTGCCTGAAATGTAAAAAGCCAGTAAAAGGCCGCAGCGACAAAAAGTTTTGCGATGATTATTGCCGGGCGGCTTACAATAATGAGTTGAAGAGTGCTGCTAATAACAACATCCGCAATGTAAATAATGCACTTGGTAAAAACCGCCGTATACTGGAGAGCCTGCTCCCCGATGGAGAGGCAACCGCCAAAGCAAACCGGGATAAACTGATTGAAAAGGGATTTCAATTTAAATACCATACACATATATATAATACCAAAACAGACAAGACTTATTTTTACTGTTATGAGTATGGATACCTGCCGTTGGAGAACAACTGGTTTTTGATCGTGAAAAGAAATGAAGATTGAAATTTATGCATGCTGCAAGCATCAGTTTGCTCATATTTTACATCTGAACTTATGCAACAATTATAAAGTATTTTTGCAGGCTTAATTCATGAATTTGGGATTGCTTTTAAATAGAACCGCAGGAATTATTATTTCACTTGCATGCATATTTTGCATTTCGCAAAAAGCCCGTGCACAATGCACCACTCCCACCAATATTTTTCCATACACCGAAGGATTTGAAGCAACGAATGGCAACTGGACAACCGGCGGTACCTGGAGCGACTGGGCATGGGGCACGCCAACCAAACCGGTAATTAACAGTGCAGCAACCGGAACAAAATGCTGGATTGTTGGCGGCCTTACAGGCAGCAGTTATAATGGTAACGAAAGATCGTGGCTCCAAAGCACCTGTTTTGACTTTACAGGGCTTCTATATCCACACATATCATTCAATGTTTTTTGGGAAACAGAACAACGCTATGACGGCGCAGGTTTTCAATACTCAACAGACCTTGGCGTAAGCTGGACTAATGTTGGTGCTGTATCTGAACCCGCCAATTGTTTAAATGGGAACTGGTTCAATTATGCTGACATCATTTATTTAAATGGCCTTACAACCGTTAAGCATGGCTGGTCTGGTAATATACAGTCTACCAATGGTACCTGCCTCGGTGGTAATGGTAGCGGGAGCTGGGTAAATGCACAACATACACTCATCAATCTTGCCGGCACACCAAACGTTGTCTTCCGGTTTATTTTTGGCGCCGGCACACAGTGTAATGCTTATGATGGTTTTGCAGTTGATGATATTGTAATTGGCGACGCACCACCAAACAATGCATCGTTTACCTACTCCTGCACCAATAGTAATACTGTAGCTTTTACAAACACATCTGCACTTTGCCCATCTCTTTTGTGGGATTTTGGCGATCCGGCATCGGGCTCAAACAATTCTTCTGCCCTCGCAAACCCAACACATACTTTTTCGGCACCCGGCCAATATACTGTTACATTATTCGCTTCGGGGCCGGGTAACGCGTCCTCCATGTCTCTTCCGCAAAATATCAATATTCTTGGTTTAACAACATCTGCCACATCAGGCAGCAATTGTTTTGGCGATAATAACGGCTCAGCATCAGTAAGTGTAATTCCTGTTAATGCAGCGCCGTTCTTTTACAACTGGAATACGGTGCCTGCGCAAACAACCCCAACCATAACCGGGCTTGCCGCCGGTACCTATACCGTAACCGTTAACGCAAACAACAGTTGTACGGCTACAGCCACAGCTGTAATAACCGAACCTGCAGCCCTGGTACACATAGTAAGTATTGTTCAACCGGGTTGTGGCCTGGCATCGGGCAGCGCCACCATTACAGAAACCGGCGGCACTGCTCCATATACTTATTCCTGGTCCCCATCAGGCGGCAACGGGCCAAGCGCAACCGGGCTTACACCGGGCAATTATACTGTTACAGTTACAGACAGCAAAGGTTGTTTCGAAAATATTCTCATCACTATTGCCAATGCACCGCCTTCCACGATCAGTATAACAGCAAAAAAAGATGCAAGCTGTTTTGGTTTAAGCGATGGGACGGCAACCGCATTGATAACCGGCGGAACGCCGCCATACAATTATAGCTGGAACACAGTGCCGGTTCAAAACAACGCAACTGCTATCAACCTTGCAGCCGGCAATTACACCGTAACCGCTACCGATAATAATTTCTGCATTGTATCTACATCC
>JANOUJ010000189.1:0-3099 GCA_031416815.1 Chitinophagaceae bacterium | reverse complement strand
CTTTTTCATAGTCTTTGTTTAAATGATTAATTAATAGCTTTCTCCCCAACCTTAAACAAACATCATACCATTGGGGTGCAATCTGAGTATTATATAAAATTATACTGCTAAAAAATTGAAATTCAATGGGTAGAGATTTGAACAATATGATGGCAATGCAAGGTTTTATAGCATATTTTAGTATTTTACAGCAAATAACTGGCTTATATGAGGATAGTCCCTTTTCTTATCACCACTGCTATTTCTGCTGCTTTAGTATTTACTTTAAATACCCGGCTAACAATTGACGGTAAGGAAGCACCTGCCTTTGGAAGCTTTTTAAGTCCGCAACACGGTTTTTGGCAAAATGCTGAACCGATTTCCGAAAACTTTAAAGCTGATCTGAAATTTCCTCAGCTAAATGGCAAAGTTGACGTGTACCTGGATGAGCGCCTGGTGCCACACATCTTTGCCGAGCAGGAAAACGACGCTTATTTTGTTCAGGGTTTTCTGCATGCAAAATTCAGGTTATGGCAAATGGAATTTCAAACCCATGCCGCCGGCGGCAGGCTCGGTGAAATACTTGGAGGAAAGGATGCCCGTATTTTAAATTTCGATCGCAATATGCGTAGGCTTGGGATGGTGTATGCTGCTGAAATTGCCCTGCAGGAAGTAAACAAAGACCCGGTAATAAAATCGCAATGTGATGCTTATACTGCCGGTGTCAATTCATACATTGAATCGTTGACAGAAAGTGCTTTACCACTCGAGTATAAACTAATAGGATATAAACCAGAAAAATGGACAAATCTAAAAACTTCTCTTTTTTTAAAATATATGAGTTACGACCTGGCAGGGCGTGATGATGATTTTGAAATGACCAACGCTAAAAGTTATTTCAGTGCTGATGATTTTATAAAATTATTTCCGGACATACAGGATTCCCTGGATCCCATCATCCCCAAAGGAACAGTTTTTGAAAAACAAAAAGTATTCCCGGTAGCTCCTGCAAATGTTGATTCGGCTTATATAAATAACCACGACCAGGCGTTTACTGAATCGGACAAGCCCGATCGGGATAATGGTAGCAACAACTGGGCTGTAAGTGGCAGTAAAACAAAAAGCGGCGCACCTATTTTGTGTAACGATCCACATCTTGGATTAAATCTTCCGTCGCTTTGGTACGAAGTGCAGATATCTACACCGGCGTTCAATGCTTACGGGGTAAGCTTTCCGGGTGCACCGGGTGTTATCATTGGTTATAATGACAGTTGTGCATTTGGTTTTACAAATGGGGGCCGCGATGTTAAGGATTACTTCGAAATAAAATTCAAAGACGATACCAGGGAGGAATATTCATTTAATGGCCAATGGGTAAAAACAATTTTTAGGATCGATACCATTAAAATAAAAAACAAATCTTCTTTTATTGATTCGGTTGCTTATGTTCAATTGGGCAACGATAAATGCCCTGTGATGTATGATAAAACTTTTTCAGGCAATAGAAGCACAAACCACAAATATTATGCTGTACGGTGGAAAGTACATGATGCCAGTAATGAGCTGAAGATATTCAACATGCTGAATCATGCAAAAAATTATGCTGATTATTCGGCCGCAGTTACGAACCTGCACACACCGGGACAGAACTGTTTGTTTGCCTGTAAGAATGGCGACATTGCTATACGTACGCAAGGAGAGTGGCCTGCTAAATGGAAAGGACAGGGCGATTTTGTAATGCCGGGTTATGATACCAGTTATTTGTGGCAGGGCATGATACCGCAGGATGAAGTGCCCTTTCAATACAACCCTGAAAGAGGTTTTGTAAGCAGTGGCAATCAAAAACCGGTTGATGATAATACTTATCCGTATTATTTGGGAAGAGATTATCCGCCTTACCGTGGCTATATCATTAACAAGCGGTTAAATGCAATGACCGGTATTACGCCGCAGGATATGATGGCACTTCAAACTGATAATTTTGATGCAGGAGCAGCCATGGCCAAACCTTTTATCATTGCAAATATGAAGGAGCGTGAATTAAATGCTTCAGAAAAAAAATACTTTGATATTTTAAAAGCCTGGGATTGCAGAAATGAAGTTGGCACCGCAGGCCCAACAGTATTTGATATATTCTGGAAAAATTTTGAGCAGGTAGTTTATGATGATGAATATGCAAAAGCACCTAAAGTAATTATGCGCCCGTTTTGGAGTAACCTGGTTGACGGAATTCTAAAAGATTCGGCCTATAAATTTTTGGATAACATTACAACTCCACCCATAGAAACGTTGGCAGACAATATTACAGTTGCATTAAAAAAAGCAGTAACTGAGCTACAAAAAACAGAGGCTGCAGGTAAATTAAACTGGGGAAAATATAAGGGCACCCGCATAAATCACTTGGCAAAATTAGCGCCCTTCAGCAGGCTCGATTTACCCATAGGCGGCGGCTCCCGTGCTATCAACGCAACAAAATCAGATCATGGTCCAAGTTGGCGCATGGTAATTAGCCTTACGGCAGAAACTGAGGCCTATGGTGTGTATCCCGGTGGGCAAAGCGGTAACATAGGCAGCAAATATTACGACAGCTTTGTTGACCATTGGGCGGCCGGAAAATATTATTCGCTGTGGATGATGACCAGAGAGCAAACAGGCGATAAACGTATTCTTGCAAAAATGAGTTTTAATAAGTAATCGATTTGATGATTAGCTGATTTGAAAATTTGATAATTAAATACAGATCATTTCTAAATTAGCCAATCACCAAATCATCAAATTTTCAAATCATCAAATCACCAACATGAAATTCTTCATCTCTTTTATACTAACCATTATATTAAGCTTTGCTGCTTGCTTATTTTTTCCCTGGTGGAGTATTGCCTTTGCTGCATTTATTGTGGCCGCTTTAATTCCGCAAAAGCCAATGAGGGCATTTCTCACAGGTTTTTTTGCACTGTTTGTTTTATGGGGCGGTTTAAGTTTTTGGTTGAGTAATAACAACGATCATATACTTGCCCATAAAGTATCGCAGCTCCTTTTATTTAATATAGATAGCCCGCTCTTACTGGTGTTGGTTACAGCTTTAATTGGTGCACTGGTTGCGGGTGTTGCAGCGCTGGC
>JANOUJ010000188.1:0-6039 GCA_031416815.1 Chitinophagaceae bacterium | reverse complement strand
ACAGATCCAACTGCCTGATGGTGATTTGAAAGCCGGATTATGACTTTTGCCTCATTTTTCAGGACGGCAAAGATAGGTTTCTTAAGTTCCCGTTCCAAAACTTTTATAAAAAAATTGTAAGCACTAATTTTACAAACTATCTTACAGTTCCAAAAAGTTCAAATAACATTTAATTGTTAATTTAAATTGTAACGCAACTACATGATCGAATTAAAAAAACGTCAGTTCCTCGACTTCGAAAAACCCATTAAAGAGCTATACGACCAGATTGAACAGCTGAAAATAACTTCAGAAAAGTCGAAAACCAATATGAGCGGTGCTATTGCCATGCTGGAAGAACGAATTGTTGAAACAAAAAAACAGCTCACAGCTAATGTTACGCCCTGGCAAAAAGTACAGCTTAGCCGCCACCCCGACAGGCCGTATACTTTAAAGTACATTGAGAATATGTGTACCGATTTTATTGAACTGCACGGCGACAGAAATGTGAAAGATGACAAGGCAATGGTTGGTGGTTTTGCCAAATTAGGTGATGAAACGGTAATGATACTGGGACAGCAAAAAGGCTCCAATACCAAAACAAGGCAGTTACGCAATTTTGGTATGGCCAATCCCGAAGGATACCGAAAAGCGTTGAGATTGATGAAGCTGGCCGAAAAATTTAATAAGCCGGTTATTACATTAATAGATACTCCCGGAGCATTCCCCGGCCTGGAGGCTGAAGAAAGAGGACAGGGTGAAGCCATTGCCAGGAATATTTATGAAATGATCAGGCTGAAAGTGCCGGTAATATGTGTGATCATTGGCGAAGGCGCCAGCGGTGGTGCATTGGGCATTGGTGTTGGCGATAAAGTGTTTATGATGGAGAATACCTGGTACACCGTAATATCACCGGAAAGCTGCAGCAGCATTTTATGGCGCAGTTGGGATAAGAAAGAAACAGCAGCCGAACAATTGCGCCTTACCGGTAAAGACATGCTTGGCTTTGGATTGGTAGATGGTGTGATACCAGAACCCCTGGGAGGTACACATTGGGATTACCAGGAAGCTGCGGATATTTTAAAAGCCTATCTTATCCCTGTATTGAGAGAATTAAAAGCAATTGATCCGGAAAAAAGAGTGGAGGAACGCATTGAAAAATTCGGACGGATGGGTTTTTGGGAAGAGGCACCCGTAACGGAGAACTAATTAAAAATTCAAAAGTAAAAAGCAGAACCTCAAAAAATTAAAATTTCACGTTTTGACTTTTGATTTAACAACAAAATTATCATGCTTAAAATAGGAGTAATAGGTGCCGGTCATTTAGGCAAGTTCCACTTAAATAACTGGGCCGAAATTGAAGGGGTGCAATTAGCCGGTTTTGTTGATACCGATGACGCCAATGCAGAACAGGTTGCCGAAAAATATAAGATCCCCCGTTTTACCGATGCAGAAAAATTAATTGAAGCAAGCGATGCGGTGGATATTGTAGCCCCCACAACCAGCCATTTTGAACTTTGTGAACTGGCGATAAAAAAAGGCAGGCATGTGTTTGTAGAAAAACCGTTGGCCAATACCATGGAAGAGGCAAAGGCTTTGGTAAAACTTGCCAAAGAAGCCAATATAAAATTCCAGGTGGGACATGTTGAAAGATTTAATCCTGCTTTTCTTGCTTTAAAAGACCAGGTATTACAGCCCATGTTTATTGAGGTACACCGACTGTCACAATTTAATCCACGTGGTACCGATGTAAGTGTGATACTAGACCTGATGATACATGATATTGATATCATTTTAAGCCTTGTAAAAAGCAATGTAAATTATATCAGCGCCAATGGCGTGGCAGTAATGAGCGATACGCCTGATATAGCCAACGTTCGGTTGGAATTTGATAATGGTTGTGTTGCCAATCTTACCAGCAGCCGCATTTCCATGAAAAAAATGCGTAAGATGCGTTTGTTTCAGAAAGATGCTTATATCGGTATTGACTTCCTGGAAAAGAAAACTGAGATCATCCGTTTAAATACTCCCGGCGACAGCAATGTGTTTACTTTTGATATTGAAACAAACAACGGCAAAAAAACAGTAGCGATAGCCAATCCCGTAGTGCAGGACGTAAATGCAATTAAAATGGAACTGGAAGAATTCAGGAATGCCATTTTGAATAATACTGATACACCGGTTAGTGTGCTGGACGGATTTCGTGCAATGGAAGTAGCCCACCAGATCTTAGAAAAGATCGGGAATGCAACGGCTCATTAATAAATGAAAATTATTTTACGTTAATCACAACCCATCCTTGAACCAACCCAGAATACATATCAGCTGGTATGCTTTAGGCGATTGCATAGCAGCCATTCTTTCCTGGGTTTGTTTTTATTTTGCAAGAAAGCATATCATACAAGAAGCCTTTGTAATTGGCCCCCGTTTTTATATCGGGATCATACTTTTTCCAATTATTTGGCTGATGGTGTATTACCTGGTTGGCACCTATGGCAACCTTTATCATAAATCCAGGCTGGCTGAATTTTTCAATACGGTTGTTTATACTTTTTTTGCAAGCATCTGCATCCTCTTTTTATTTTTATTGTACGATGTTACCGGCGATTATACAATTTACTACAAAGAGTTTCTTTCGCTCTGGCTTATTCAAACCTTAGCTACTTTTTGCACCAGGCTGCTTTTTTTAAACCATGCTAAAACACAGTTGAATAAAGGAAGCGTGTTTTTTAATACACTCATCCTTGGTTCAAGCACCAATGCAGTAAACCTGTACAATTCAATTATCAACAATAAAGAAAAAACGGGCTACCGCATAATCGGCTTTGCTAACACCAATGGAAATAGCGGCTCTGAATTACCACCGGGTATCATTAACATGGGTAATGCGGATGATGCAGTTTCCATCATTACTGCAAATAAAGTTGAAGAGGTCATCATTGCTGTAGAAAAAAAAGAAAGGGACCAGCTGGAAAAAATACTGCAGCAATTAAGTGATACTGAAGTGAACATTAAATTAACTGCCGATACGGTAGATATCATCAGCGGTTCGGTTAAAACAAATAATGTACTGGGCGTTCCATTGATAGAGCTACAATCTGGTTTAATGCCTCAATGGCAACAGCATATAAAAAGATTGCTGGATATTACTGCAAGTGTCTTGAGCCTTGTGATCTTGTTTCCTTTCTTTATTTACATAGCCATCCGGGTAAAACTATCTTCAAAAGGAAACCTGTTTTATTTGCAAGAGCGAATTGGTTACAAGGGACGCCCTTTTATTATGATCAAATTCAGGAGCATGACACCTGATGCAGAAAAGAACGGGCCTGAGCTGAGCAGCGACCAGGACCCACGCATAACGCCCTGGGGAAAAATAATGCGTAAATGGCGGCTGGATGAATTGCCGCAATTATGGAATATCATTAAAGGTGAAATGAGCTTGGTAGGGCCTAGGCCAGAAAGGAAATTCTATATTGATAAAATAACAGAGCAACATCCTGAATATAATTTTTTATTGAAAGTAAAACCGGGCCTTAGTAGTTGGGGCATGGTTAAATTCGGCTATGCTGAAACGGTTGAAGAAATGATTGAACGCATGCCATACGATCTGATGTACATAGAAAATGTATCGCTGGCACTTGATTTTAAGATCATGCTGCATACTATCCGCATAATACTTTCGGGGAAAGGGAAGTAAAGAATTAAGCGTTAGGAGTCAGGAATTGCGAATTAGGATTGAATGCAGCGTTTGTTTATTTTTGATAAAACAACTAGTCTTGAAAAGGTTTATCGGATTTACTATACTGTTTTACTGCCAACTACCAACTGCCAATTGCCAACTTTCAGCCTACTGGCAGCAACAGGTTAATTACGAAATTGATGTAACCCTCCATGATGCTGAAAATACACTGGATGGATTTGTAAAGATGGATTATTACAACAATTCGCCCGATACTTTATATTTTATATGGATCCACCTTTGGCCCAATGCTTTTAAAAATGATAAAACTGCTTTTACTGACCAGGACCTTGAAAACGGAAGTACTGATTTTTATTTTAGCAATGCTGATAAACGTGGTTATATAAACCGGCTCGATTTTAAAGTGAATGGTGAGATAGCTAAAACAACAGATCATCCGCAGCACCAGGATATCATCAAACTTATTTTACCCAAACCCATTGCTCCAAACGGCAGCGCAAAAATTGAAACACCCTTTCATGTAAAACTGCCTTACAATTTTTCGAGGGGCGGGCATATTGACCAGGCTTATCATATCACACAATGGTATCCCAAGCCTGCAGTATACGACCGGCAAGGCTGGCACCCCATGCCTTATGTAGACCAGGGAGAATTTTATGCAGAGTTTGGCAATTTTGATGTGCAGATAACATTGCCTGATAATTATGTGGTAGCTGCAACAGGTGACCTGCAAAATGAAAATGAAAAGCAATGGTTAAAAAACAGGAAGCCTTTCGCACGGGACCTAAAAACAAAAAAACAGGCAGAACAGAAGAAGAATGTTATGCTAAGCCAGGCACCATCTTCAGCAAAAACGAAAACACTTCAGTTTAAACAAAACAATGTACATGACTTTGCATGGTTTGCTGATAAGACCTATACTGTAAAAACTGATACACTCAAATTACCATCGGGTAAAATAATTACGGCAAATGTTTTTTATTACAATGAGAACGCTGAAAACTGGCAGAACAGCATTGCCATGATCAAAAGAGCCATACTTACCAAAAGCCAGTGGCTGGGTGAATATCCTTATAATGTGGTTAGCGTGGTTGATGGTGGCAATGGTGGCGGTATGGAGTATCCTACCATTACTTTACTGGACGATGGCGGCTCAGAAAAAATGCTCGACTTTGTTATCAACCATGAAGTTGGACATAACTGGTTCCAGGCAATTCTGGGAACCAACGAGCGCAAACATCCGTGGATGGATGAAGGCATGAATACTTATTATGACAACCGGTATTCAATGCAGCAATACGGCAATACAAATCTTGAGATCATAGAAACCAGATCACCCTTTATAAAAAACCGGCTACCTGTTGACATTCAGCATACATTACTGCAAACAGTAACTGGTGTAAAAAAAGATCAGCCTATTGAAACTACGTCTGAAAAATTCACTGCTTTCAACTACAATATGATCGCCTATATTAAAGCAGGCGATTGGATGAAATTGCTTGAAACCCAATTGGGCAAAGAAATATTTGACAGAACCATGCAGGAATATTACAAACGCTGGCAGTTTAAACATCCCTATCCGGAAGACTTTAAAAAAGTGGTAGAAGAAGTTAGCGGTAAAAATGTAGATGCCATTTTTGCTTTGCTGAATAAAAAAGGGGAGTTGAAAAGATCGCCTTCAAAAAAAGACATCCGCTTTGCTGCTTTTTTCAGCATGAAAGAAACCAATAAGCACCATTATATTTTTGCATCGCCCGCATTTGGTTATAATTTTTACGATAAGTTTATGATCGGTGCATTGGTACACAACTATACGCTCCCGCTTAATAAATTCGAGTTTGTAATAGCCCCTTTGTATGCCACTAAAAGCAAACAGCTGAATGGTATTGGCAGGTTGGGTTATACTTTTTATCCCGGGGAGAACGGCCAGAAATTTGAAATTGCAGTTGCCGGCGCCACTTTCTCCGGCGATAATTTTACCGACTCCACCAATACAACACTTGCCCAGCGTTTTTCAAAAATAGTACCGTCGCTTAAATATGTTTTTGCCAATAAAAACCCACGCAGTAGTATCACCAAATTCATACAATGGAAAACATTTATGATCCGTGAACAGGGCTTGTTATTTACCCGGGATACAGTAAACCAGGTTGATGTTATTACTTATCCAACCGAATCAAGGTATGTAAACCAGTTGCAGCTTGTAATAGAGAATAACCGGGTTTTATATCCTTACAAAGGTGCATTACAGGTAGAGCAGGGAGAAGGTTTTGCCAGGCTGGCCTTTACGGGTAATTATTTTTTTAATTATGCCAAAGGCGGAGGAATGGATGTGAGATTGTTTGCCGGAAAATTCTTCT
>JANOUJ010000187.1:0-6534 GCA_031416815.1 Chitinophagaceae bacterium | reverse complement strand
CAAAAATGCAATCGTCATTTTTTTTAGCATATCTGATATAAATTATCAATAAAATTTATTATTTTGTAAGAATAACTGCATTCACCCTTCATCTAACAGGAATGAGACTAAAAAACTACCTTGCTATAATTTTATTTTGTTCAATCATTTCTCAACACGCAATTGCTCAATGCACCGAAACTAATGCTGCAGGGTGTTCCTGTCCTACACCGGGTACCACAAACTGTTTGTTATTGCCTGATATTCTTGCCGGCAAAAAAACATTGAACAGTGCAACCGGCTGGACAGAATACAACCAGATGATCACCAATGTAAATAAGGGATTGATAAGACTGGATGTATCAACACCAAATGTTGGATGGGGTCCATTAGAGACTTCTCCAACCAACGATTATGTTTGTGGTACAGATACACTACGTAGTTTTTTTCCACCTTCCAATTTTTTATGTCCTGATGGTTCCTATCCCAAACGGCTCATCAAGCAAAAGCTGTATCAAAAAGTGGGTAATACGTTTCAGTTTGTTTTACGTGATGCAGGCTGGATGCAGTTTCATCCGGCACATGGGCATATCCATATTGAAGGCTGGGGTTTGTATACACTTCGTTTAAAAGACGCATCTGTCGCAGATACTTTGCAATGGCCAATCGTGAACAGCGGTGTAAAAGTAAGTTTTTGCTTAATTGATCTTACCACTTGCAGCGGGGCTTTGGGCGATTGTGTAGATGCTAATGGAAATGTACTTAATAATGCCAGCTTTCCAAATTACGGTCTTGCCGGAGGTTATAATTGTGGCGATGTAAGGCAGGGGATAAGTGTTGGTAAGGTTGATATTTACAATCAATACCTTGATGAAAGTTTTGTAAAAATACCTTACGAAGCATGCAACGGAAATTATTATGTGATGATACAGGTTGATCCTGATAATCATTTCCTGGAGATGAATGAAAATAATAACTGGCTTTCTGCAGCAGTGCCTTTGCAACAACAACGCACTGCCAATACCGGGGCTTATGCATATATTTTCAGTAAGAAGGGCAATATCATGTGTGCCGGTACTACACTTGACCTTGAAGCCAATGGCGCCAGCAATTATACCTGGAGTAATGGTGCAACCACACAAAAAACAACTATTAATCAGCCTGGTAAATATTGGGTAAGAGCCACCACACCTTGTGGTACTACTACAAGCGATACCCTGAATATTATTGCTGCTCCTGCAAGTTCAATTCCGGCAATTATAAAAGAAGATACCATTTGCACGGGTGATAAAGCAAATCTTTATGCCAGTGGAAATGCACATTGGTTTGATGCTGCAACAAACGGTAATTTAATTTATATCGGTAATAATTTTCAGACAGGCAACTTAGGGACCACAACAACTTTTTATGTTGCTGATCAACCTTCTCTTTTAACAGGAGTAATTGGCCCTGTAAATACTAATTTTAGTATTACCGGTGATTTTGCTGCTGCCAAAACAGATTACCTCATATTTAATTCCTTTATTCCGTTTAAATTAAAAAAGATTACAGTGAATGCTGGCGCAGCAGGCATCCGCATTATACAGTTAAGAACTATGTATGGTGCTGTACTGTTGCAAAAACAGGTAACATTGGTTGCAGGTATCCAGGATTTACAGCTTGATTTTTTTGTACCTGCAGGTATGAATTTACAATTAGGATTAAGCAGCAGCAGCCCGGTCGCTAATTTATTTTCAAGTTCAACCGCTGCCGCCAATATTGGTTTCCCGTTTAATTTAAACAGCATTGGTAAAATAGTTGGTACATCGCTGGGCGATAAATTTTATACTTTTTTTTATAACTGGCAGATAGAAGGTACGCCGCAGGTTTGTAACGCCGGTACCCGAAAAGCAATTACAGCCTATGTAGTGTCCAAAGTTAATATCAGCATTAATGGATTAAATGATAATTACCTGCATACAGATAATGCTGTTCCGTTTACAATAACCCCTGTCGGTGGCATTTTATCAGCAGGTCCTGGAGTTATAAACAATACTTTTCATCCAAGGCTGGCCGGCGTGGGTGTTCACCAGTTTAATTATACCTATCGCAATGGTAACTGTGTAACCAATCATTCAAAGATGGTTTCGGTCAATTTTAATGATGCGGTTATGAAAGACGGATTCTCAATTCAACTTTGGAATAATCCCGGCAAAAAACAAAAACTTTACCTGGCCACTAATCAAAATTCGCCGGTAGAAGTTACTATGTTCAGTAGTAGCGGACAAAAAATAAAACAGTGGAATTTAAATGCAGCAAACGGCACCAATATCTACGATATGGATTTTAGTTCATTTGGTGGCGGGGTATATTTTATCGAAGTAAAACTGTTGGTTACAGGTAATAAGAAAACCATTAAGTTGCTGAATTAAATAAAATAAACTGTATTTATTAAAAAAATGTGTTCTTCTTCGTTGATCTAGTATTATTCAACACAATTCCAGTTAGCGGAGATATCAACAACAGCTGATAGCAGCCAGGTTGCCGGCGTCAATAAATTGATTTATTTATTGTATAAGCAGTTTTGGTATTAAAAAAACAGACCTGGATTTTATTCAGATGTATTTTTTCCCCGTTCAGCTGTCCATTCTATACCTTCAGCTTATTTTAGCTTTTTTTTATTTTCGATGCATATATTTTTGAGGTATTAATCCCCTGTTTAAACCTATACCAATGAAATCCTATAACAACCTCAGCGAAAACGAACTTATTGAAAGTTACCTCAATGGCGATTCAATTGCTTTTTCAACCCTGGTAAACCGGCATAAAAGCAAAATATTCACTTCAATTTATATTCTGGTTAAAGACAAATATCTGGCAGAAGATATATTTCAGGAACTATTCATCCGTATCATTGAAAGTATTAAAAGAGGAGCCTATAATGAAAATGGAAAATTTTTGCAATGGGCAATACGTATTGCACACAATATGTGTATAGACCATTTTAGAAAAGTACAACGAAACCCAACGATTAAAACCAGCGATAATAACCAGGTTTTTGATCTGTATTATTCCGAACCAGCGACTGATGTGAAAATAATGCAGGGCGAGCAGTATGAAAGCGTTAAAAAAGTAATTGACAGTTTGCCACGGGATCAAAGAGAGATAATCATATTAAGGCATTATGCTAACCTCAGTTTTAAGGAGATTGCAGCTTTAGCTGATATCAGCATCAACACAGCATTAGGCCGTATGCGGTATGCACTAGCAAACATCCGTAAAATGTTACCCGAAGCTGCTTTAGCAAGTTAAAACAGCACTCAGGATAAAAAACCCACGGTTGAATACTGTGGGTTTTTTATATACTTTTCCGTACCAAATATTTTGTTGCTAATATTGTTACTTCCAAATTAATTTACCGATTCTGCCGCCGCCGCCAGAAAAATAAACTGCTTTTCCTTTCTTTGCTTTACGCACAGCATGAAAACTGTCTTTGCTTATCCATGACCAGTTTTGGCCCTCATCTGTACTGTAATCAACTCCGTTCAATCCGCAGCTGATCCATTTTTTTTTGCCAAGATATTCAACACAGCTGCGGTAACCATGCGGTCCAACAACAGGTACAACAAAGGTTTTACCGCCATCGTTTGTAATTACACAATTTTTAGTGGTGTCGTCTTTGGCATTAAAATCGCCACCCACAATAACCAGGCATTTTTTATTTTTTACTGCCATGGAGTTGGCGCCGGTACTTTCTTTACCCTGTATTATAGGCAAATGAATTTTTTTATCCCTGATAAATAAACGGGCACGCAAACCACCGCTTACAAAAACTGCTTCCTGCTTAGTCAGCTTACGCACATTGGTACCGCTGCTGGCAAAAAATGCTTCTCCCTTATCTGCTTTAGGAATATTTGCCTCTGGAAGGCCTTGCCAGTTTTCGCCGCCATCAAAAGTTCGGGCAATAAAAATCTTATCGCCCAGCGGGTCGCCAATTACAATACCGCTTTGTTCATTCCAGAATTCCATCGCATCTAAAAACATGCCTTTGGTAGTATCTTTAAAAACAACTTTCCAATTTTGTCCGCCATCAGTTGTTTTTAAAATATAAGCAGGGTCGGCAATACCCATGATGATGGCTGTTTTTTTATCAAATGCTTCTATATCTCTGAAATCAGCCTTCTCAAAACCTTTCACAATTGTCCAGGTCCAGGTTTCGCCGCCATCAACACTGCGGCCAACAGAGCCTGCACTGCCGCTTACCCAAACCACATCATCATTCACTACACTAAGGCCTCGCAAGGATGCTTTACTGCCTGAATTAAGCAGTTTAACTGTTTGTGCTGAAACTGCAAATGAAAAAAGGCAAATAGTAATTACTAAAATAAGGTTATTCATTTTTCTAAATTTTTAAAGGATATCGTGGCCTTCTTTATTAATGGTATCAAGGTTTACAAAATAGTTTTTTGATATTTCCTGTTTCCTGCGTATCAGTTTTAAAGAAAGTTTTACAGCCACAATAAATGATACAACAGCTCCTCCAAATAATAGCCACCCGTTCCAGTCATTCTTAGGTAGAAATAAAAAGAAATCGAATGTGCCATGAAAAAACACCGGCCAGAAAATTGCCAGTATCATATGTCTTTTTCTGTTAGCCGGATCAAATTTAGCCAGCCCGATGTGGTATCCCATCAACACACCAAAAGTAGCATGCGCAGGAACCGATAAAAACATTCTTAAAATGCCGGTTCCAATACCATGATTGGTTACGTACATAATATTTTCCAGGGTGGCAAACCCCATACTTACCATTACAGCATATACGATCCCGTCAAAAGGATCGTCAAAAGCCTTGCGCCTGAATGGTACCAACCGCAGCGCCAGCAATTTGCTGCCTTCTTCGCCTAAAGCAACGATCAGGTAAGAGAATACCGCAGTGTAATAAATTCCTTCGCCCATTATCCGCTCTACGGGTTTAGTAAAGGCTATTTGAAAGATCACCGCAGGTAAAATTGCGAGCACACCCATAAAAAAACTCAACATTAATAATCCCAGCGGCTCACGGTTGTATTTATCTTTAAAATAAATGAACATGCAAATAGCAATACCAGGGGCCATGGCAAGGGCGAATAATCCCATACTTAAAGCGGTTTTTGTGTTACTTTTGGCCAAGTTATATGTTTTTAACGATCGCCCAAACTAACAGCACATTTAAATGAGTTATAATTATTTACCGCTAGATAAAAACCCAACCAATTTTCAGCAGATAAAAAACCTGTTAGCCCATCAACAACTGGTTTCTATAACCTTTGATGCCCATGACCGCATTACCAAATGCCGTAAATACCTCGACGAGAAAATGGACAACGCTGACACTTTATTTTACGGCATTAATACCGGATTTGGATATTTACAAAATGTACGGATAGATAAAACACAGTTACAGGAACTACAGTGCAACCTGCTGAAATCACATGCCTGTGGCATGGGTGAGGAAGTGCCCAAAGATATTGTAAAGCTGATGATCGCCTTTAAAATAAAATCGCTCAGTTATGGACATTCCGGCGTACAAACTGATACTGTTGAAAGGTTGATGGATATGTATAACAATGATGTGTTGCCTGTAGTATACACACAGGGTTCTTTAGGTGCTTCCGGCGACCTGGCACCACTCAGCCATTTAAGTTTGCCCTTAATTGGCTTGGGCGACGTATATCATGCAGGGTTAAAAATGCCTGCTGCAGAAGCGCTTAAAAAATTCGGCTGGCAACCCATTGAACTGAAAAGTAAAGAAGGCCTTGCTTTAATCAACGGAACCCAGTTCATGACCGCTTATGGTTTACACAACCTAATTCAATGCGATCGGTTGATAAGGTGGGCCAACGTTATTGCAGCCATTAGTTTCGATGCATTTGATTGTTCAACAGAACCCCTTAATGAAAATATCCACGCCATACGTTCTCACAACGGCCAGGTAGCAATCGCTGCCAACATGCGACAATTACTAAGCGGTAGTGAAATAGCCGCACAAAAAAAATCGCAGGTGCAGGATCCGTATTCTTTCCGCTGCATACCACAGGTGCATGGAGCAAGTAAAGACAGTTTTGATTATATACTAAGCGTTTTTATAAAAGAAATAAATTCAGTAACCGATAACCCCAATATTTTTCCCGACGAAGACATGATCCTGAGTGGCGGCAATTTTCACGGACAACCTTTGGCAATTACATTGGATTTTCTTTCTATTGCAATGGCAGAACTGGGCAGCATTTCAGAAAGAAGAACGTATCAACTCATCAGCGGTCAGAGAGGCTTGCCGACTTTCCTCGTAAAAAATCCTGGGCTCAATTCGGGTTTGATGATACCGCAATACACGGCTGCAGGAATAGTGAGTGAGAACAAACAGCTTTGTACGCCGTCGTCTGTTGACACAATACCCAGCAGCAATAACCAGGAAGACCATGTGAGCATGGGCGCCAATGCTGCAACCAAATGCAAAAGGGTGGTGGATAATGTTGAAAAAGTGTTGGCCATTGAATTGTTAACTGCTGTGCAGGCAATTGAATTTAGAAGGCC
>JANOUJ010000186.1:0-1903 GCA_031416815.1 Chitinophagaceae bacterium | reverse complement strand
CTGAATTCATTTTAGACGATAATAAATATATCTGCGGTGTAGAGGTTGAAAAAATGAGCAAGCGGTATTTTAACACTGTAGATCCAAGAGTTCTTTGTGATAAATACGGCGCCGATACCTTCCGCATGTATGAAATGTTCCTCGGCCCCATAGAAGCCAGCAAACCCTGGGATACAAAGGGTATTGAAGGTGTGCATCGTTTTTTAAGAAAGCTCTGGAGACTGTTTAATGACGACATAAAAGGCCCGATCTGGACGTCAGCGGCTCCCTCTCCCTCGGAGAGGGCGGGGGGAGAGGCTTCCGATGCTGAACTAAAAGTTTTGCACCGCTCCATTAAAAAAATTGAAGAAGATACCGAACGCTTCAGTTTTAATACAGCCGTAAGCACTTTCATGATCTGCGTAAATGAACTGGCCGATATGAAGTGCCTTAAAAAAGAAATTCTTGAACCACTCTTGATCTTACTGGCGCCTTATGCACCTCATATTGCCGAAGAATTATTTCAGCAATTGAATGCTGCCCAAGTCTCCCCCACCGGGAGTGACCTGCCTGCCGGACAGGCAGGTTTAGGGGAGGCCGGGGCTTCAGTTTTAGATGCAACCTATCCAGCTTTCAATCCTGCTTTGCTGGTTGAGAGCACCAAAGAATATCCTGTTTCCATAAATGGTAAACTGCGTACAAATATTGAATTGGCTTTAGACCTTGATCAAACAGCGGTTGAAGAACAGGTGCTTCAAAATCAAATTGTACAAAAATGGCTGGAAGGCAAATCACCTAAGAAGATCATCTTTGTAAAGAATAAGATGATTAATGTGGTGATTTAAATAATATTGGAGCTAAAGACGAATGCTAAAAACCTCAACCTTAACCTCAACCTTTGCTATCTTAGCACTATGTTAACCGAACTTGAAAATGCACTTATAAAAAACCGGGCTGATTTTCATCCGGTCATAGATTTTGATCCTGTAAAAGAAAAATTATTTCCCTTCGATTTTACAGACAACAATAAAGTGCTTGGCGCTTCTGAAATTGCCAATACCAAATTATTAGATGACTACATCAACCGTACATTAAAAACCCAAAAGGCAAAATTTGGAATTGGCGGCTATAAAGAAAACCGAACACTTTACCGCAGAAGTGAATTGTTTGCAGGCGAAGAATGCCGGTCATTACATTTAGGAGTAGACATTTGGGGACCCGCCGGAACTCCTGTTTATGCTGCATTGGGCGGAATGGTACACAGTTTTGCCTTCAACGATAATTTTGGGGATTACGGAGCTACTATTATTTTACTACATCAACTGGAAACGATTGCGTTTCATACACTTTATGGTCATTTAAGCCTGGCAGATATTTCTGCATTAAGCGAGGGAGCATACATAAACAGGGGTCAGGTAATTGGCCGTTTTGGCGAACCAGCCGAAAACGGCAACTGGCCGCCGCACCTGCATTTCCAGATCATTCATAACCTATATTTAAAGGAGGGAGATTATCCCGGCGTTTGCACAGTAGCTGAGGCCGAGGCATATTTGAATAATTGCCCTGACCCCGATATGATCTTAAATATGATGAAATATGTAAAATAGCCGGTTTGAGACTGAACTTTACCAAGTTAAAAATTGTTGAATATCAGGATAAAAGTCTAAAAACAGTACCTTTACCGCTGGAAATTTTTTAAATGGACATTAAAGCAGGCATTTTACTAAAGGATATCAATAACCCTGACGACCTTAAGAAATTAAGCAGGGAACAATTACACCAGGTTTGTAATGAGCTGCGCCAGTATATTATTGATGTGGTTAGTGTTTATGGCGGGCATTTTGGCGCCAGCCTCGGCGTAGTTGAACTCACAACCGCCCTGCATTATGTTTATAATACTCCTTACGATCAATTGGTCTGGGAT
>JANOUJ010000185.1:0-14575 GCA_031416815.1 Chitinophagaceae bacterium | reverse complement strand
CACAGGGATTGTTACAGGGAGCGCTGCCCGGCGAAAGCGACGGGCTTGGACTAAGGCTCCTGGGATTAAGTGGGCAGGATGTATTGCCGGCGGATGTGTACGCAAAAATAAAGGCCAATGCCGGGCCGAGAGATACATCGGTAGTACTGGACCAACCCCTGCAACTAAATGCTACCGGCAGTATCAATTATTCCTGGACACCAACCACCTGGCTTAATAATCCATTAATAAGTAACCCGGTTGCACTACCGAGGAATGATATTGAATACATAGTAAGAGTGAGCAACAATGCCGGTTGTTTTGACGTGGACAGTATTAGAGTGCGTGTGTTTAAAATAAAACCCGACCTGTTGGTGCCTAATGCTTTTACGCCTAATGGCGATGGCAATAACGATGTTTTTAAACCAATTCTCATTGGCATGAAATCGCTGGATGTATTTATGGTGTACAACCGCTGGGGACAAATGTTATATTCTGCAAGTGGAAACAATGCAGCCTGGGATGGTACCTTTGGCGGCAAAAAACAGGAGACGGCGACTTATGTGTGGTATGCTGAAGGCATTGATTATTTAAACAACAAGATAAAAAGAAAGGGTTCTGTAATATTGATAAGATAATAGAACAGTTGTAATACATTAATGAAAAGTCCTGGCATTTGGGAGGGCTTTTTTTATAATCAGATTGTAAAAGCATCGCATTAACCCTGTTCCGTAGGAACATCTTGTGGGTAGCCTGATAACATTTTTAGGGCCCTCGTTCCGTAGGAACGTTTTGTGCTAAGGCCAGATGCTCAATTCATCACAAGGCGTTCCTCTGGAACGCAACATTCTCCGCAATGTTCTTTTCTGCCCACAAATTGTTCAGCTGGAACAGAATCACGTTTTATTGATTGAAGGTTGGCAACCCTTAATGCTCTTTGATGAGCTGAAAATGTAGCAGCTTTTTTATTTCAACTGCATCCCCTATTTTGCATCTATGAACAAAATAATTTTAATAACAGGCGCCACATCGGGTATCGGAAAGGCTTGTGCTATAAAGTTTGCTGCCGCAAAATTTGATGTAATTATAACAGGGCGAAGAAATGAACGGCTGACCGAACTGAAACTGCAACTGGAAACAGCATATGGTATTGATGTTTTACCATTATGTTTTGATGTGCAGGACAGGAAGGCTGTTACGGATGCGTTTGCAACCCTGCCCGAACAATGGCAAAAAATTGAGGTCCTTATTAATAATGCAGGCCTGGCTTTGGGCAGGGATAGTTTTGAAGATGCCAACATGGATGATTGGGAGACGATGCTTAACAGCAATGTACATGGCCTGCTGTATGTAAGTAAGGCCGTTTTACCTTTTATGCTGGCGCAGAAAAAGGGCCATATTGTAAATATGGGCTCGGTGGCTGGGAAAGAAGTGTATGAAAAGGGCAATGTGTATTGTGCCAGCAAATTTGCCGTGGATGCAATAACGAAGTCCATGCGCATTGACCTGTTAAAAAATAATATCAAGGTTACAGGCATTCATCCGGGGGCAGTAGAGACAGAATTTTCGCTGGTGCGTTTTAAGGGACAGGAGGAAATTGCAAACGCCGCCTATACCGGCTTAACTCCTTTAACCCCCGAAGACATAGCCGATACGGTTTTTTACTGCGTAAATCTACCGGATCATGTATGTATAAATGACCTGGTTATTACGTGTACTCAACAGGCCGGTACGTATTATTTTGATAGAAAATAGTAAAAACCACCGCAAAAATTAAAAATCGGTGGATTTTGAAACTTATACCGGAAATTCTTAAACATCGAACAATAATTGCCGTTATAGCCCGTTATCAATTACAATTGAAGTACTTTTAAGTAGTAATTTACTGGTATTTCTTAAGAAAGCTGACTTTGCAATTAATCCGTTATCCCCTTTGACCTTTTAAGTTTATGAAAAACCATTTGCGCTTTTTAATTTTTCTTGGATTAATCCTCACAGGTTCAGCTATTTCTGCACAGGACGTTATTCGTCAGCAACCATGTATGTCGCAAACAATATTACAACAGGCTGATAGTATAAAGCATTTATTGGCAAAGCAGGGCTTTATGGTGGTTAAAGAAGCCAGCATTCAAATGGTAAGCGAGTATGAAATGCCGGTTATTGTTCCATTGAATGAAGGAAGCTGGTACCAGTTTGTTTTTATTGGCGATATGAGCTCAAAATTATATGAAGTACGAATGTTTGACTGGAACGAAAAACAGGTTGTTTACCAGAAAAAATACTGGGGCGATGTGGATGGCAATGTGATCAGCTATTCTTACATACCGCAGTTTTCAGAGTTCCACATGATAAAACCCGTTCAGGTTAATAAAAAGAAAAAAGAAATTTGCGGCTATGTAATGCTGCTGAAGAAAGTAAAATAAAACCAGTGCTTGGTTTTAGTAAAGTCCTCCGATGTTTCGTGGGACTTTTTTTATTCTCCCCTCCGGGGAATGAAAATTGCCACGGAGGCACAGAAGCACAGAATGTGCAGTTCAAGTTTTATGAATAAGCAGATATTGTTGCTACTGCCTGAGCAAATATTAATTCTCCTTAAACCAATGTAGATGCTGTCCAAACTAATATAAAATCCCTATTGAGACACTAGTCTAAAAATGATGCCATGAGGAATACAGATGAAAGGATTGTGACACAACGATGATGCCATGAAAAAGTACTGCTGGTATCAAACTCTTATAAGTCATTTGAAAATAACAAAGCACAGAATCAACTTTCGTTTTTTCTGTGCTTTCCGTGTCCCGATAGCTATCGGGATGGCAATATCATTTTGCCGAAGGCAAAAATTAAAAATCTGTTGCTTCTATTGCGTCAACGATATCCTCACCTGCAAACCGGCCCTTGTATTTACAATAGGTGCACTTGATGATATATAAGGATTAACCCGGCGCTGATCAAAGTACAATTTAATATTGATGCGATTGTTCAGGAAATAATCAATTGATGGCGAAATCGTAATATCCCTGCTGCCACCCGTTGCAAAATTATTATCCTGGTCAAGGCGGCTGTTGGCCGTAACATTATCTCTTATCCTGAAATCGAGACGGAAGTTAATCTCATTCTCCAGTTTCTTACCATCACCATCCTTACCCCTCAGGAATTTTGGCCATTTGATGCCGATAAAGCTCAACGGATTTTTCATACCTCGTTTGCGCCATCCGGCTCCGATCATAAATTCGGTACTGCGTACTTCACTCAATTGAAAATCGATCAGGCTTAAACTAAGCTGTCTTGTTTTCGAATATTCAAACTTGGCCTGCAACTGGTTGGTAAACATCATATCTATACCAACCAATGGCGAGAACTGCTCTCCTATGCTGATATTTGGCAACAGGAAGTAAGGCACATAGTTTTTTGAAATGGTATCGTAAAAAGATGGGTATCCATACTGGGATACATCCTGGTAAAGCAATGCAGATGTAAACCCGTTCATGCTAAGGTTACCGGTGTAACCATGAGAAACGGAGAAATTGGTGAACAGTTTATCCAACGGCTTTAATTTAGTTAAGCCATTGTAATCAAGTTTCCAGTTAAGCTTAGGTTTGATACCGCGGAAAGGATTTGATTTGATATTTGGATTATTCTGCCTGATCAATGATACTGAATTCGGATCATCGCCTGTGTATGCTGCAAGAAATGCAGGTATCAGCACATCAATGGCATACTTACCATAACCATAATAATAGCCATCGGCCCCTTGGGGCTGGCCTGCACTGTATGGATTTGCTTTACCCAATCGCTCAGATAAAATGATCCTGTAATCCTGGAATTTTTTAAAGGTTTCTGAAACACGATTGGGATCAAATTTACCAAACAGTGTTTTAAATGCAATATAGGAAACATCAAAGCCACCACCTGCATATGGATTGAGGTGCTTAAAGCTGTGGTTGGTGCCACCAGTAGTATCTATAAACCTGAAAGTTTCGGTATAGTTTTTATTAAACGTTTTGCTAAGGTTTAAAGTAATGTTCAGATCACGTATAGGCTCCAGTTGTGCCGAGAACGTGAGACGCTGATCAAAACTTTGTTGAAAAACAGAATTGAAAGTTGTATCCCTGGTTACCCATCCTTTTCTCGCTGCCGCATTCAACCAGGACGTATCCGGTTGGCGCCCAAGGATGAAATCAACACCAGGTGCCATACTTCTCCAGTTCTGTCCCACATACTTGGTGCTGTCTGTATAACCCGGCAATCTTGTATGTGCGTTTTCTGAAATAGAGAAACTTGCCTGCTTTAAGCTGGTTGCCAATTTTCCAAACGCCCTTAAAGGAGTACTTACATAAGGTACTGCAGCCTGATCAACTTTTTTGCGGTTCTTAACTACCTTTCTACCATTCTTTTTAATAAGGGTGTCTTTGTATTTTGTAATTCTTGCCCTCCATTTTTCCTGGTCTGCTTTATTGCTCGCCATATCCAGTTGCTTTAACCATTTTGATTTTTGATACAGGCGGGTAAAATCGAACTGGGCAGTAGCTTCGCTTTGCTGACCATTCTCAATAATATTTCCCAGCTCTACTGCTAAACGAGATGCGCCTATCCAGTTGTAATTTGCCTGGTAACGTAGGTTAACGGTTGTCCAGTCAAGCAACGGAAATTTAGCTGTTGGCAAAGTGTATGTAAAATTAGCATTGTGTGTATAGGTTGTATTACGTCCCCCCTTCAGCAAATTTCTCCAAACCGTATCTTTCTTTGCGCCTGTATTCAACCGCCCTTCAGGTTCATCGATCCTGCTGTTGTTAACCGCTGTAAAATCAAAATTCAAACTCCTGGTTATATTCCAGCGTAAAATATAGTTACGCTGGAACGTGTAATACTTATCGTAGGTTTCCGGTATCTTATATTTTGATGTACCGATACTGCGTGGCCTGATGGCACCAAACTGGCGGTTTACATCGGCCCTGAAACTCAACTGCGACGGTATCAAATTGAAATTAATATCTTTCACCAGGTCGAACCAATGTGTTTTTCTTTTGGTGAAGAATTTTATTTTTTTAAATGGTTCAAAATATTTTGGCGTGGGTGAAAAGTTATAACCCAATCCATATTTATGCCTGGTAATTACGTTGCTTTCAATTAACGGGGTATGGTTCTTAATTTTCAGGTAAGAATAGCTGATATCAAAATTGGAAATATCATAAATTTTGGGCTTCTTGGTGCTGGTACGGTTTTTACGCACATTGGTAAAGTTTACCGTAGTGGTTGATGTATAATCTACCGCACTGTTTTTTATAGAATCTTTTGCAGTGGCTGAAGCGGCACCTTTCAGTTTATCCTTCAGTTTAATATCCATATCATAAGGATCGTATTCAGGCGTACTTACCGATTGCTGGTAACTGGCAAACACCGGAATAGATAACGCTGCTTTTGGCGGCAGTAGTTTTCCGAGTTCAAGATTTGCTGATACATCAAACTGATAAAAATTATCCCGATACCGGTCGTTGATCCTTTGCTCCAGTGTTCCAAAACCCGAGCTATGGGTATTGGCCGATAAAGAAACTGTTCCCAGGTCGGCAAGATTCAGGTCAATTCTTCCCAAGGCTGCCCAGCCCCCATGCTCATCAATTGATGAAAGGCGAAGCTCATTTACCCATACTTCGCCACAGGCCGTACCCGGTGCATTTGTATTTTCAACACCCAATAATATACCTCTAATCTCGGCAAGGTTAGGGTTACCCATAACAGAATACATGTGCCCGTTTGTTTGTAGCTGACGGTAAATTTGATCCGGAGGGCTATTGAGGTTTCTGTCCTGTTTTAGTTTAACCAATGTCTGCAGGTCAATGTCCAATGAGTTCCTTGGGTTCCACAACGTGTCATTATAAGAAGGAGAATTCGGATCCATGGTTGACCCTGCCTGGAGGTCTGTCAGTATTAAAGGTATCCGTATCTCGTAAAAATTATTTACAAAGTCGGTACCCATTCTAAATACAGCAGTCAGATCTTTATTGTTGAGTGTAGGGCTGCCTTGCCTGCGCTCAGCATGAATATACATTTGCATTTTTCGGAACTGGCGCAAGTCTCTGTTGGCAAAAGTTTGTTGTACAGCCCTGGCATCTTTTCTGGCGAGCTCACAAAACTGTAAACTAAGTGCCTGCTCATTCAATAACAGGTTTACACCGTTATTACTTAAAGTTTGTATACGTTGAATTTCAGTGGGGGTACGGTATGGCAGCGGTGTTCGTTTATCGTTTTCTTCAATATTAACTGCTCCCTGGTTAAATACGGTAGGACTGTTGGCAGGCAATTGGGTATACATACCCAGCGTATCAATCTTATAATTGAATTTGCGCCATATATTTCTTGTAAACTGGAGTTCTGCAAAACGCATAACCACACTATCCTGAAAATCGGTCGCGAACATACGTATAAAACGAATCGATTTAAAATCGGGAATATTGCCGATTTTACGATTGTATTGCCCGATAGGAATACGGAACTGGTACCAGATCTCGTTACGGGGGCTACCATCGGCCAGGTTTACAGTTACTGATTTTTTATCAACGATATAATTTGTACCAATGGCCATTGCAGGATCCGTTGAATGCCTGATATCAACGATATACTGAAAATATTCTTCTGTTTGATTCAAGGTATTGTCACGGTTGAGGTCTTCAGCATCGGGATATAAGGTTGCTGCGGAAGAATAGGTTGTGCTGGTATTTGCTACCGGTGAATTGCCCTCCGGGTTATTGAAATTTTTATACCTGCCTATCAGGCCCAGTCCCGGCGTTTGATCCAAATCATCTCCACGGTAATAGTGGTAATTGTCATTGGATGGATCGGCCAATGCCCGTTGATAAGCCGCTGGTGATAATATATTCTGCAAGGGTGTAAGATAATCCAGTCGTCTTTTATTTACTTCTGCAGTATCATCCAATCCATCAAAACCTATATCCTGGTATTTTCTGTCTTCAGGGTCGTTACTGAAGGCATTGGTTACCTGAACAGGATTAGCAGGCACTCTGCCCCAGGCTGAATTTGAAACCGGAGAGGGTGCATTGGGAGTAGGCAGGCCATTCTCATAAAAACGCTTGCCGTCTTTTAAAATATCTTCAGAAATGTTTCCCAGGTTAAAATATAATTTTCCATTCACTGTGTTAGGATAT
The DNA here is from genome assembly GCA_031416815.1 of Chitinophagaceae bacterium. Classification (GTDB taxonomy): domain Bacteria; phylum Bacteroidota; class Bacteroidia; order Chitinophagales; family Chitinophagaceae; genus Ferruginibacter. The sequence continues at coordinate 7,433 of JANOUJ010000185.1, read as the reverse complement.
GATAAATTTTTAGCAGCATAATTAATGAACGGATCCTGTAACCAGAATTCGATGAACTCAATATTGGCAGTTTCAAAATCAGGTTGATCAATACCACGCATGAGGCCACCCCAACGGGTTCTTGGGTTATTTAGTTTGCCGTTGGCATTAACACTGCCCGGTGCAGCATCGTAATTATATTGCCCCCTGTCTGTAGGGAAATAAGCAAGATCGAACGTGGTAAGTAAACTCTCTCCAAAGCCGGTGGTTCTCTGCGGAAAGATCTCACGCTGGTATACCTGTCTTACTCTTGGATCGCTCAATTCAATACGATCGTTTGAATAAGGATTATTAGGCCCTTTGTATTGTTGTAAGGTAGGTTCAATTTGGTACCAGGCAATTTTTGCCCGGTTTCTGCCATATATGATACTGTCGCTGAATGCAGCCTCCGGAAAAATCAGATTACCGTTACGGTCCGTTGCATTGAACGGTGTAGATGCCAGGGCCCAACTTATTGGCGGAAAACGCATGTCGTAACCAGACTGTGTGCCATCAAAATCGTCTATATTAATGATACCTTTTGAGCCCTTACCAATCTGTGGCGCATGGCCGGGTTTTAAATAAGCTCCTTCGGCAAATACATTGATGGTTGATGGTGCCGTTGTTTTATAAAACGGTAGCTTGTCTAGTATCTTGGTAAGCCTTGGAATGTCTTTCCTGTAATTCACATCAAGCCCATACATGGAATTACGAATAGGTTCATTGGTGCCACCGGTACTGCTGTTATCGTAACTCACTTTACTAAAGAAAGGCCTTTCGCTTAAACGTACAATGGTGCCGCCAATTGACAATTGTTCTTTCTGGGTATTTTTGGCCATATAGTCCCATCTGAGGGCCATATAACTTCTTTGCTGCAAGCCAAAGGAAGCGTTGTTTTCATAATTTACCTGGACCGGAATGCCTGAATTGATAATGGCCGAATTGGTTATCTTAATGGTACCGAGGTCGTAATTTATATCATAATCAATTCCTTCGATTAAAACCCTGCCGCCTGCTGATACCGTTACCGAACCCCTGGGAATATTATACCCGATGCTGATATCGGCCGAACCGGAAATTTTTGCTGAACCCTTCAACACAAACCTGTTAAGGTTAGGGAACTGCTGCGCCACTGCTTTTATTGAATCGTACAGAGCGTAGTAAAGGCTGTCTTTTATATTCGGCACCAGGCTTGTGTCCGTATAAATACCTGCAGCGAGGTCACGCCCAAACGGTTCAAGTACCGGGAACATTACCCGGCTGTATTGCGAGTAAACAGTAAATCCTTCTACATAATCAAAAACACCATCAGGTTGTGGATCCAACTGGTTGTTTAGCCTGTCGAGATTGATAAGTGAAATAATGGGAGTACCCTCGTTTTTATTTCCAAAAGGAACATAACGTTTCCATCCAAGGCCGGGTTCCTGGTACAACACATCCAGTTTAAAATCAGCCGGTGTTAAAGTGCCATAACCAATGGCGTACACATTTTTCAACATCAGGTCCCAAATAGGTAAAGTGGGCCTTTGCGATGTTGCTTTCAGCAATTTTAAGAACAATATGCGTTGTGTGGCTAAAGTACTGTCTGGTGGCAGATCCTGCGAAAATTCACCAACCTGGTAAATTTTACCATTGTATGAGTATTGATAAGCAACAGCAAGTACCTCATCTGTTTGCAAAGGCTGGCTTAAGGAAATAAAGCCAACCTGGCGGTTGTATATATATTGAGATGAATCGAGCTTACGTGCAAAGGTTTTTTCAAAATCCTGCACTGGTTGTAAGCCCAGGTTTATTAAATTATTAAAAACCAATGAAGGGTTCCTATTGCCCGGATCTGAAATGATAGTTGAATACAACGGGGTGCTTCCATTTGACGGGATCCCCGAAACAGGGCCCCCGGTTTCTCCTAAACTGGCCAGGCCAACTACATCCCTTGTGTCGGTAGTTACTCCATTTCTATTGGTAACCCAAACTTCCAGTCTCAATATCTGTATCGGCGCAGTAATGGCTGGCAACTTGCTCATTACTTTTTTGTAATTCTCTTTAAAGTATTGTGCCAGTAAAAAGTGGCGGTTTTCTTCGTACTCATCTGCTTTTATCTCAAATAACTGCGAGGCGGTACCGCCGGCCAGGTTTGCCGACTGCCGCTGAGATTTTTGGTTGGCAATAACGCCCGTTACAAACAGTTTACCAAACTGCAAAGTGGTTTTAACGCCAAATAACTGCTGGGCACCCGGTATTAATGTACTGCGACTGGGAAAAGAAACGTTACCCAGCTCAAAACGTTTAACGATCTCATCATCCAAACCGGTATAATCCAGTTTAAGCTGGTTATCCTGTCCAAAATTGGCCAATGTATTATAATTGATCGGGAATTTTAGCTTACCGCCAATATCCGCATTCACATTTACCTGGGCATTCATATCAAAGTCAAATCCACCATTCTTCCGGGCTCTTTCGGGCAGGGTTGGGTTTTTGATATTCTGCCCCTGGTAACCGGCAGTAAGATCCACATTTCCCTGGGGAGTTATATTAATTTTACCATTACCAAAAAGCCGGTTGAACAGGTTATCGTACAGGGATAATTTAGGTTTTACCCGGCCACGGTTCAAAATGCTCATTAAATTTGAGCGCTTTTGAAAATATTCGGTTTCGGACTGTCTGCCCTTTATTTGCCAGTATTCGTCAAAACTGTAGGAGGTTGTGGTACGGTAATACCTTGTTCCGATTCTTTCATACACAATGTAGCGGCGGGTTTTGGCATCGTACACTACTGAATCCTTAATATTTGAAGGGCTCTTCAGATCGATGGTCCTGTTATTTCCGCCGCCAAAAAAGTCGCCACGGCGGTCCCTGATCGGATAGCGCAAACTATCGCCGTAATTGGGCACTACGGTATCTCCTACATTAATGTTTAAAATGTAATTATAGGGGTTGGCACTAATCGTATTGGTTTGGATAATAAACAGCGTTACCATCACTAACACACAGCCAGCCAGTCTTGAGCTTTGTTTTCTAATAAGCAACATCCGGTAAATGAATTAACGTAGCGTTCTTGTCAAATGGCTTTCAGGGCTTTTTTAATTAAATCTTCTAATTTCGAAACTTGTGGTTCGGCACGGATAATTTTTTGGATAGCATGCTCAGCCTGTGTTCTGGAAATACCAAGCGCAGTAAAAGCATTTAACGCATCTGTTTCCAAACTATTGCACATGTGCATGGAAACATTTGCATCCGCTGAATTCCTGCCTAATTTATCCTTTAGTTCCAAAACCAGCCTCTCGGCAGTTTTTTTTCCTATTCCTTTGACACCTTCCAACTGCTTTATGTTGCTTTGCACGATGGCTAAACTCACTTCTTCGGGTTTTAGCGATGAAAGCATCATCCTGGCCGTAGCTGCACCCACACCCGATACGCTGGTTAACATAACAAACATATCCTTTTCCATCCTATCAAAAAAACCGTATATCACATGTGCATCTTCCTTAACCTGTAGTTGCGTAAAAAGTTTACCCTCATTCAGGTTTTGTATATGTGAAAATGTATTCAGGCTGATATTCACCTCGTACCCAACACCATTAACGTCTATATGAACCTGCGCCGGGCTTTTGTAAGTGAATTTTCCTTGCAAATATGCGTACATAATTTTTATACAATCGGTAGCGAAAATAAGGATATTTTACGAGCCACAACCGTTAAATAACAACTAATACCATCTTTATTTAAGGGGTTCCCAAAGGGCTTCAATTAAATATTAGATGGTATTATGCCGCTAGGGAATTACATTGGATTGTGAGATGATAATCGGCATAAGGTTTTTTATGTATTTTTACCGATAGTATCATTTCAAAATATATTCAGTAAAACAGCGATTTTCATGCAAAAAATTTATGCAGGCATTACGGCGGTAGGTGGCCATGTACCCGAATATCGGCTTACCAATGCAGAACTGGAAAAAATGGTGGATACAAACGATGAATGGATACGCACCCGGACGGGGATCTCAGAAAGGCGAATTTTAAAAGAGGAAGGAAAAGGCAGCAGTGACCTTGCTGTTCCGGCTGTGCTTGAATTGTGTAAAAAAAGAGGCATCAGTCCTACAGAAATAGATTGCCTGATATGTGCAACGGTAACGCCAGACATGGTTTTTCCGGCCACGGCAAATATAATTTGCAATAAGATAGGCGCTGTTAACTCATTTAGCTTTGATATAATGGCTGCCTGCTCCGGGTTTTTATATGCTTTAACCACGGCAGCTGCCTTTATTGAAAGCGGCAGGTACAAAAAGATCGTTGTGGTTGGGGTAGACAAAATGAGCAGTATCATTGACTACAGCGACCGTACCACCTGCATTATTTTTGGCGATGGCGCCGGTGCCGTGCTATTGGAAGCTGTAGAAGAAAATACCGGGCTGCTTGATAGTATTTTAAAAAGCGATGGCAGCGGTTGCAAATTCCTGCATATGAAAGCAGGGGGTTCTGTTAAACCTTCAACTGTTGAAACGGTTTTAGCCAAAGAGCATTTTGTGTACCAGGAGGGACAGTCAGTTTTTAAGTTTGCCGTTAAGGGCATGGCTGATGTGAGTTACGAATTGATGGAACGCAATAACTTAACTGCTGATGATATTGCATGGCTTGTACCACACCAGGCCAACCTGCGTATAATTGACGCCACCGCAAACCGCATGGGACTGCCCAAAGAAAAAGTAATGATCAACATACAAAAATTCGGAAACACTACTGCTGCAACCTTGCCGTTATGTTTGTGGGAATGGGAAAGCCGGTTAAAAAAGGGCGACAACCTTATTTTAGCTGCATTTGGAGGCGGCTTTACCTGGGGAGCTACCTGGATCAAATGGGCATATAACAGTCAGTAATGTCGTAATTTTAATTTTTAATGACCCATACAATGAAAAAAATAATACTCTTTATATTTATTGGTTTGTTTGCTGTTGAAGCTGATAGCTATGGCCAATTCTCCAAATACGTTATCCGCTTAAAAGATAAAGGCACCAATCCTTTCTCAATAAGTAATCCGATTCAATATCTTACCCAGCGATCTATTGACCGCAGAACGAGGCAATCTATTGCTATCGACTCCACTGATCTTCCCATTACCCCCCGTTATATTGATAGTATACGCATGGCAGGCGCCGTTACCATTCTTAATACATCCAAATGGCTTAACCAGGTGGCCATACAAACCACCGATGCCGCCGCTTTGGCTAAAATAAACAGTTTTCCGTTTGTTATCAGTACCGGCCCATTGGCGCCTCGTAACAGCCTTGTCGATAAACCGGTTAATAAAAAGTTAGATGCTGAATTAACTGAGACCCCAAATCCTACTGCACCCAATATGACCACTGCAGATTATTATAATTATGGTGCAAGCTATGGACAGGTACGCCTCCATAACGGCGAATTTTTGCACAACCGCGGCTTTAGGGGGCAAGGCATGCGGATGGCTGTTTTGGATGCAGGTTTTTTTAATTACCTAACCCTGCCCACTTTTGACAGCGTTAGAAATAACGGACAGATATTAGGCACCTGGGATTTTGTTGCCGGCAATGCCAGTGTTAATGAAGACAATGCACATGGTATGCAATGCTTAAGTACCATTGCAGCAAACATGCCCGGGGTATTTATGGGCACAGCGCCTAAAACTTCATTTTATTTATACAGAACTGAGGATGTAGCATCTGAATACCCGATTGAAGAACAGAACTGGGTAGCCGGAATGGAAAGGGCCGACAGTTTGGGAATTGATATCTCGTCAACCTCTTTGGGCTATTTTACTTTTGATAATCCCATCTTCAATTATACCTATGCCAATATGGATGGCAATACCACCCTTAGTGCGAAGGGTGCAGATCTTGCGGCAAAAAAAGGAATAATCTGTGTTTTAGCGGCGGGCAATGAAGGCAACAGTTCCTGGCGCTTTATTATTACTCCTTCAGATGCTGACAGTGTTATGGCCGTTGGTGCGGTTAATACATCAGGTGTTGTAGGCAGTTTCAGCAGTTATGGGCCCAGCAGCGACGGGCAGATAAAGCCTTCGGTTGCAGCCGTAGGCGTTAGTGCTGTTATTGCCAACACGTCTACAGGACAGCCTGGCTTTGGTAGCGGAACATCTTTTGCCTGTCCTAACATGGCCGGCCTCACCACCTGCTTGTGGCAGGCATTTCCGGAAGTGAACAATATGCGGATCATTACCGTAATGCAGGAATCGGCGACACGGGCAAACAATCCTGATGACCGGGTGGGTTATGGTATACCGGATATGAAAAAGGCATTTGTAAAACTCATCAAACAATTATATACCCAGCAATCTGCTGTTGCCAATTGTGCAGTTACTTTACAGTGGACCGCTAAAACAGATTCGGCAATTAATATTGTGGTAGAAAGAAAATTGCCCGCCGCAGGCAGTTATACTGCTATTAGCACACATACTTCCACCGGCGCATTTCAAGCAAGGAATTTTACTTTTGCAGATGACCTGAGAAGTTTTTCAACCACCGGCATCTGGTATCGTTTTAGAATGAACATAGCCACTGATACCAGTTTCTTACTTGATTCGATGCTCATCAATTTTACACCAAGGCCCGGTTTGGGTGCTGATAAAACAGCAAGCGTTTGCAGCCCTAACACCATCAATCTTACCACGCAATTTAATACAGCGGGGCTTAACGCAAACTGGACATTGAGTGGTAATACCGTTGCAAATCCGGCTGCAGTTTCAGTTACCGGTTTGTACCAATTAATAGCTGCCAATAACAGTGGTTGCGCCGATACGGCAACCGTAAATGTTACCATCAATCCAAAACCAAATTTAGGTACTGACCTGGCTATTGCAAAATGCGCCGATAGTACAAGAAACCTCACGATCTTATTTAATACAGCAGGTTTAACCACCAACTGGACCCTTGCAGGCAATGCAGTTGCAAACCCTGCTGCAGTGCTTATTGCAGGCGCTTACCAGTTAATTGTAACAAATAGTTTTGGTTGCACTGATACTGCAACTGTAATGGTTTCAAACAACCAACAGTTGTGCGGTATAAACCCTCCGCCCCCTGTGCCATTACCTGAACAGATCACCATCAGCCCTAACCCGGTAAAAGATAATCTAACGGTTTTGGTTGTAAGAAACGCCGCAGTTAAAGTTGGCATTGTCGTTCATAATTCCGCTGGCCAACTCGTTTATGGATCAACCGTTCAGCAGGCAGCCGGGCCAAATACATACAGCATCCCCATGAAAAAAATGGGTGGCGGTATTTATTTTGTTACCGTAAGGCTGAATGACAAAAAAGAAGTAGTGAAGAAGATAATGCGCCAGTAATTTTTATGGCTTTTTAAAAACAGCAGTAAACATCGAGTCTGCTTTTTTATCATAACCTTTTAATAATTCCATCTGCAGCA
>JANOUJ010000184.1:0-2486 GCA_031416815.1 Chitinophagaceae bacterium | reverse complement strand
CGGATCGGGAAGGATGACAGATTGACCAAAGAACAAAAACAATTATGGATATCAACATAGAAAAATTTTTATTGCGTACTGAAGATGAAATGGATTTTCTCCCGATTATTCCACTCAATGAGAGTGACCAGGAGGATCAGAATACTATTGAAGTACCTCCTGAGATAGCCCTGCTTCCCTTACGAAATACTGTTCTTTTCCCCGGTGTTGTACTACCCATCACAGTGGGACGTGATAAGAGCATCAAAGCAGTCAATGATGCCTATAAAGGAGATAAATTGATAGGTGTAGTGGCGCAAAAGGATAGTAATGTGGAAGAACCTGAAATGAAAGACCTGGAGAATATCGGCACCGTAGCCAAAATAGTAAAGCTGATAAAAATGCCCGACGGTGGCACTACTATCATCATCCAGGGAAAAAACAGGTTTCTTATTGAATCAATTTTTGAAGAAGATCCTTATTTCAAAGCAAAGATCAAAAAACTGGAAGAAGAGGAGTCACCGAAAGACGAAGACTTTAATGCCTATATCGCTAATATCAAAGATCTGGCGGCTGACATTGTGCATCTTTCGCCCAATATACCCACAGAAGCGTCTATCATTCTCCGCAATATTGAAAACCCTGCTTTCCTGATACATTTTGTTTCCAGTAATCTGAATACAGATATAAAAGATAAGCAACGTTTGCTGGAGCTGAACCAGATCCGTCAACGGGCAGATCTATTGATGCAATTGCTGCAAAAAGAGTTACAGTTTGTAGAGTTGAAAAATAAAGTGACCAGCAAAACCCGTACTGAACTTGACAAACAACAACGGGAATATTTTCTGCAACAGCAGATGAAGAGTATTAAAGATGAGCTGGGCGGCGATAGTAATTCGCAGGAGATAAAAGAAATGCACAAAAAAGCCGAAACCAAAAAATGGCCGGCTGCTGCAAAAGAAGCATTCAAGAAGGGGATTGAAAAATTAGAGAGAATGCATCCAAGCACACCTGATTTTTCCGTGGTGTATAATCACCTCGACCTGATGCTTGATCTTCCCTGGGAGACTTATACGGAAGATCATTATGATTTGAAGAAAGCAAAAAAGACACTGGATACGGATCATTATGGTATGTATAAGATCAAAGAAAGGATTTTAGAATACCTCGCCGTTTTGAAACTAAAAGGAGATATGAAAAGCCCGATACTTTGTTTTATCGGTCCTCCCGGTATTGGTAAAACATCATTGGGAAGAAGCATTGCCAACGCCATCGGCAGAAAATATGTGCGGTTGAGTCTTGGAGGTTTGCATGATGAAAGCGAAATAAGAGGTCACCGGAAAACATATATTGGCGCCATGCCCGGAAGGATATTACAATCAATCCGCAAAGTAAAATCATCTAACCCGGTGATGATATTGGATGAAATTGATAAAGTAGGCAATGATCATCGCGGTGATCCTTCTTCGGCATTACTCGAAGTACTTGATCCCGAACAGAACCATACTTTCTATGATAATTACCTGGAAGCAGAGTATGACCTGAGCAAAGTATTGTTTATTGCCACTGCCAATAATGTGCAGAATATTCAACCCGCATTAAGAGATCGCCTGGAGATCATCGACCTCGGCGGATATGCAGTAGAAGAAAAAATGGAAATAGCGAAGCGTCACTTATTTCCCAAACAAAAAGAATTACATGGATTAAAGAGCAGCAATTTTAAAATTGCCGACAAAGTTTTGGAAAAAGTAATTCAGGATTATACCCGGGAAAGTGGCGTTCGTGAACTGGACAGACAACTGGCCTCCATCATGCGTTACCAGGCCAAACAATTAGTATTAAATGGAAAATTGAAAGCAACGATTACGGCTGATGATATTGAAAAAATGATCGGTAAGCCGAAATACAGTAATGATATTTATAAAACGGCTAATATGGCCGGTGTAGCGGTTGGTCTTGCCTGGACCTATGTTGGCGGTGAAATTCTTTTTATAGAAACAAGTTTGAGTGATGGAAAAGGAGAATTGAAACTAACGGGTAATCTTGGTAATGTAATGAAGGAAAGTGCCAGCACGGCATTAACGTATTTACAATCCAATGCGAATAAATATAAATTGGATACGAAACTTTTTGAAAAGAAAAATATTCACATCCATGTACCCGAAGGTGCTGTGCCAAAAGATGGTCCCAGTGCCGGTATTACGATGATGACGGCAATAGCTTCTGCACTAACCGGTAAGAGAGTAAAACCATTTTTGGCGATGACGGGTGAGATCACACTCCGGGGGCAGGTGTTGCCGGTTGGAGGCATCAAAGAAAAAGTGCTGGCAGCCAAAAGAGCCGGACTAAAAGAAATCATTCTTTGCTGGCAGAATGAGAAAGATGTTCAGGAAATAGAACAGGAGTTTATCAAAGGCATAAAGTTTCATTATGTAAAAACGATGAACCTGGTGCTTGAACTGGCGTTGGTCGGTTAATTTCTTTTGGTAATTGCATCTTTTCTTAAT
>JANOUJ010000183.1:0-3463 GCA_031416815.1 Chitinophagaceae bacterium | reverse complement strand
ACTGGAAAAACTATGGCGCGGGGCAGTCATACAATGTACCCGCCAATTCCAGTTTCGAGATCGAAGTCACCGATGAACCGTACCACTACATCTGTCATTTTGGCTGAGTCATGACCACTGTTACTGTCGTCAAAAAGGAGGGGCGTGTCGCTATTGCGGCGGACACGCTGACCAAATGGGGCGGCGGCAAGGAGTCGGCGGACTATGTCGCGAACCACGAAAAAATCCTTCAGGTGGGCGAGAGTTATGTCGCGATCACCGGCTCGGCTACTTTCAAACTGGTAAGCAAGTGTTTTGGTACTGCTATGAGTTTCAAATATTATCCTTAAACATACCAGTATCAATACAAGCAGGTAACAAATGATCGCAATCCAGGTCCAGTGCATAAATAAATTTTCTTTTGAGCATGAATGTAAAATTTTCCAATGCTCTATTGTAATTTAAGCAAACCTGTGTAACTCAAAGTATTTTTTTATAAATAATGTCTGATAATCGTATCGACTTACCTCGTCAATAAGATTTGATCGGTAGCCATCGGTAACTTTGATGTTTTAAAACTATACTGCCACCATGATCCGGTAATGGTAACTTTATATAAAGATTGAAACTGACACGGTTTAAATAAAATTTCGTTCCTTTAATTATAATTCAGATCATGAAGCAATTAATATTTACACTGTTATTTTTTCCATTCCTGTCAAACGCACAAACCAACCAACCCGGTTTTGAGAACGATACGCTCACTACCTCGGGCGGATATAAAATTTATAAGGGCCAAACATTACGGCTGACAACTGGTACATCGGCCGCAGGCTATTTTAATTTTATTAAATTTCATCAAAGTCTTGGAAAGAACAACACGTATACCTTACAAGGCAGCAGCATACTTGTTAAAAACTTAAAAGCTTATAAATATTCGGGAGTTGATAATAACAGCATCCGAATTACAGGCACATTAACTTTTAAAGACGGTAAGCAGGAAGAGACTGACATTTTCCTGAATTTTGAAAGGGCCACTGAAGATTATGACGGACAGCCCTCAGAATTAAACGTACCTGAACAGTTTAAAAGAAAACCTGGGTATGCAGTAGCAAAAGCCGAAATAAAACAACCTGGAAAGGTTGATCCCAAAAAACAAACTGCACCAGATGACCTTCGAAAATTGCTGGTGGCAGATGAAATAAAAAAACTGTTCGACTTATACGAACGCGACGCTTTAACCAAAGAAGAATACGAAGCACAAAAGAAAAAACTGCTGGAAAGGCAATGATCATTATCACTATGAGTCTTACAGGGTAATAACAACGTTTCCTGTTTTTTGCCCGGTTTCAACAAACCTGAATGCTTCGGCCATTTGTTCCAGTGGATATTTTCTATCAATAACGGCTTTAAATTTTCGTTTTTCAATCAGTTCTTTTATAAACAATATACTTCCCTTAATATCTTTTGGAATCGGGAATATTACTTTTTTATTACCCCTTAGCGGCGTAACAAGTGCGAAAAAAATATTCTCCGCCATCCAGCCCAATTCTGATGATATATATACTCCTCTGTCATTTAATAGCCGTTTGCATTTGCCAAATGAACTCTTACCAACTGCGTCAAAAATAAAATCATATTTTTCTCCTTCTTTTGTAAAATCAGATGTGGTATAATCAATTACCCGATCGGCTTCCAATGATCTAACCAGTTCCAGATTTTTTGTATTGCACACGGCAACAACATGGGCACCAACATATTTAAGCAACTGCACCGCTGCCGAGCCAATACCGCCCGAGGCTCCATTTACCAATACTTTTTGCCCTGCAGCAAGTTTGGTTTTGTTTATCATATTGTAAGCATAATGTGCGCCCTCACAACTTGCTGCAGCCTGCTCATAGCCAATATTATCAGGTATTGTTGCAAGTCCTTTATTTTCTGCAATAACGAGGTATTGGGCATAACTGCTCAGAACCATATCATCAAATCCAAAAACCCTTTCGCCTGGTTTAAACAAACTAACTGCTTCTCCAACGGCTTCTACCTCGCCGGCAAATTCGGTACCCATAATTTGCTTCCTGGGTTTTAAAAGCCCCGTGCCGAATCTCATGATAAATGGTTTTGCACGCAGCACGGCACAATCAGTTCTGTTAACCGTTGTTGCTTTTACCCTTACCAGTACTTCATTCGCTGCTGGTACCGGCTTATCAACTTCTTTAACTCTTAACACATCCGGTGGACCGTATTGGGTATAAATAATTGCTTGCATTTTTAATTTTTGTAAATCAGTTTTAGTTAAGCAACAAAATAAAACTTAAATCTACGATATCCCAGCTACTGCTTAAATAAAGACTGCAGGTTGTATAAAAAGATAACGTTTTATTTTTCGGAAGGAAGGCATATGGCTATGAATCGATCTACCGGGCTTCTATCGTGCAGCTTTATGTTTATTTGTATCGATTTGCGGCTTGGTAAAAACATAAGCCCACCAGATCAACAGCAATTGTACAGGCAGGCGTACAATTGCTACCCACAACATTGGGTTATTATTGTGATAATGATCAACTAACATTTGAATATTTGCAGGAAATATTGCTACCAGCAACGCAATAGTACAATAAGCACCCAATCGCCTTGTTTTAGTAAACAACAAAAGCAGTGCACACACAATTTCGGCAACGCCACTTATAAATACCAATTCTTTGTGCAGTGGAAGCCAGGCTGGCATTATTTGTAAATAGAACGATGGGTTAATAAAATGATTGATGCCTGCGCCGGCATAAAAGAGTATCATGATATAGAGAGAAATCTTTTTCATTGCTCAAAAGTAAGTAGTTGATATTTAAATACTGGTTTAAGCTAATAAACATCCTTACTGTTAATTTATCCGTATATCGTTTGTGATTAAATCCTTACTATATCCTGGCTTTTTTCTTATATTAATTTGCTGCACAGATATTGCAAAAGCACAATTAATTGATAACAGCTCCACATTCCGGAATATACAGCAAAAAAAATACTTCAGGTTTCATTACGACAATGATTACTTTACTAAAACAGATAAATACTACACACAAGGCATTACATTTGAGTATGCACACCCTTTTATAAAAAAGATACCAGCGGCCAGGTTATTGTGGACGCCTTTTGATACGCAGCCCCAATACGGTATTACTTTTAATTTATTTGGCTACACACCCACTACAATTTTAAGCGACAGCATTTTATATGGGGACAGGCCCTTTAATGCCAATATTTCTTTAAAAATATTTTCAATACAGGCTGATGAAATACACAAACAACACATAGCTACCGCATTCAGCATTGGCGTAATGGGCCCGGCGGCTTTGGGTTACGATATACAGTATAATATTCACCGCTGGTTGAAAAATCCGGTACCACATGGATGGCAGCATCAAACCAAAAATGATATCATCATCAACTATCAACTTAATTACGAAAAGCAACTACTGAGGGCAGGTAA
>JANOUJ010000182.1:0-1736 GCA_031416815.1 Chitinophagaceae bacterium | reverse complement strand
GCTTCTTTGTAAAAATTATTGAGTGCGAAACTGTAGTTGTCCTGAATTTGGGTATGTATGCTTTGAAGCTTTTCAAAGTCCGGCTTTGTTTTCTCCATCAGCGCATTTAATTGCAGGTATAGATCTTCTGTTTCCTTTTTCAAAGTCCTGAATATCTGATACAATAACATTTGCACCATACTTTGCAAACAATTTTGCTGTGGCTTTTCCAATTCCCGATGCAGCGCCGGTTATAATTACTGTTTTATTTTTCAATATCAATAACATCTAATTCCATGGAAGATCAATTTATTTATTACATAAAGTGTTACACAATTTTGGAATTTAGTTGCATCATTCTCCTTTGTTCCTAATAAAGAGTATTGTTTTATCCACCTATGCCACGCATATTTGGTGCGGTCTTCTGGAGTTATCTCAAAGCTCGCCTACGGAAGTGGAAGGCTGAGAAACGAAGCTTACAGCACTGAAAGCAATCTGAACGCATCCGGACATTTATTAAAGTTGGAATCAAAAAAATTCCTTCCTCTTAAATCGGAAAGAAATTTAATAATATATGGGGATAATGATCCTGTTATAATATTATCAATTAAGTTTTTAAAAAATGCTTGGCTCAATTCAACATCATCAATGATCTTATTTTTAGTTGTAATAATATGAAGCGGGACAAATGAATGGGTGTTCATTAAGAAAAGATAACCTTTCTATTCGCTCTGGTAGAATGCCAGTTTATTATGAAGCTCTGCAATATGCTGCTGCATATCCCCGATGCGTTGCAGCAGATAAGTGATCGTTTCAATACCCTCTATATTTATATCCATTTCCTGCTTCAAACGCATCAACTGTTCTAACTGCTTTAGCTGACTTGCCGGTACAAACATTTCTTCTTTGATGATAGTTACATCAATAAGACCCGATTCGTTGAGGGAGCAGATAAAAGATAACTCTATGTTGTGGTAAACGCAAAATTCACTGGCCGGTATCATCTTTTCTGTTTCCATAAAAATTTATTGAAGTTTAGATAATTCGGTGAACAACGTTTTTTGTTGATCTGTAAGGCCAACAGGTAATTTAATTTCATAAGTAATATACAGGTCTCCGGTTTCACCTTCTCTTTTATAAACCGGAAAGCCTTTTCCTTTTAAACGTATCTTGGCACCGTACTGCGTTTCAGGATTTACTTTTAATTTCACTTTTCCTTTAAGCGTTTTAATAGTAGTTTCTCCGCCCAGCAACGCGGTGTATAAATCAATAGTCGCCTTCGTATGTAAGTCGTTGCCAAGCCGCTTAAAATCGGGATTTGCGGAAATAATAAAAGTTATATACAAATCACCTGCAGGCCCACCATTTGCACCTGCTGCACCGTAGCCTTTCAATTTTATTACCTGTCCGTTTTCAATACCGGCAGGGATAGTAATACGAATATTTTTGCCATTGACTGTAAGGGTTTGCTGATGCGTTTCCATGGCATCAACCAAGCTGAGTGATAACTCTGAGTTATAATCCTGACCCCGGTATTTTGTTTGCCTGCTGCGTTCGGCACCTCCAAACATAGACTCAAAAAAATTAGAGAAATCCCGTTCATCATTGCCTGAAAATTGTTGCCCGCCCTGGTTAGGTGGCCGTTGTTGCTGATGCTGCTGTTGCTCAAACTGTTCCCCATGTTGCCAGTCCTTTCCATGTAAATCGAATTTTTTTCTTTTTTCCGGGTCACTCAATACTTCATTGGCTTCGTTGAT
>JANOUJ010000181.1:0-4331 GCA_031416815.1 Chitinophagaceae bacterium | reverse complement strand
CTCACAGGAAACAGGTCCTTTTTCATGAGCGGACGATCTGAATCGTTTTTTATTTTGGCATTGATGATCTCGTTGAACTGCATGTTGTAAAGATAATGAAACCTCACCCAACCCTCTCCTTTAGCAAAGGGCTTTTAAAGCCTTATTTAATAAAACATCTATTTACATAAGCCACGTGCCTACCTCAATTGATTTACCTATTTTTGAAAACTAAATAACTGCTTATGTTACCCCAAAAGCTGCGAATTGTTCCCCATGTTTTTACTTTTTACTTTTTACTTTTTACTTGTTGTTCCTGCAAGTTTCGCCAAAAAGTCGACCTGATCATTCATCATGCAAAAATTTATACCGTTGATGAAAAGTTTTCAATGGTAGAAGCGATGGCGGTAAGAGATGGAAAAATTATTGCCATTGGTAAAAACGATGATATACTAAAGCAGTATGAATCAGATTCGATGACCGATGCAAAAGGCAAAGCTGTTTTTCCCGGTTTCAATGATGCCCATGCGCATTTTGTGGGTTATGGATCGAGTTTACAAAGAGTAAATCTTGTTGATACAGATAGCTGGGAAGCGGTACTTGCAAAGTGCAGC
The DNA here is from genome assembly GCA_031416815.1 of Chitinophagaceae bacterium. Taxonomy (GTDB): domain Bacteria; phylum Bacteroidota; class Bacteroidia; order Chitinophagales; family Chitinophagaceae; genus Ferruginibacter. Next base: position 3,738 of record JANOUJ010000181.1, on the reverse strand, counting down.
GAATTTGCAAAAGCTTTACCGGCAAATGCCTGGTTAACCGGCCGGGGATGGGATCAGAATGACTGGGCGGTTAAGCAATTTCCCGACAATGAAAAACTAACCCAGTTATTTCCTGACAGACCCGTTTTAATAACAAGAGTTGATGGTCATGCTGCCATCGCCAATCAGAAAGCACTTGACCTTTCAGGCATAAAGCCGGGTGATAAATTAACCGGCGGTGACATTGAAGTAAAAGATGGGAAACTTACCGGTATACTCGTGGATAATGCCGTGGACCTTGTTTCTGCCAAAATACCATCGCCGGATGCAACACAGGGAAAGGCCGGTTTATTGCTTGCGCAGGCAAACTGTTTTGCTGTGGGCCTTACATCGGTACATGATTGCGGGTTGGATTATACGACCGTGGAAAAAATAGAAGCCCTTCAAAAAAGCGGGGAGTTGAAAATGCGAATGAATATCATGCTGAGTGATGCCAAGGAAAATTTTGATTATGCTTTTAAAAGAGGAAAGATAAAAACTGAGTACCTGAATGTAAGTTCATTTAAGGTATACGCCGATGGGGCCTTGGGCTCACGTGGCGCTAGTTTATTACAACCCTACGGCGACAAGCCGGATTGGTCGGGTTTTTTGCTGAGTGCACCTGAACATTTTGATTCGGTTGCCAATATTATTTATGCAAAAGGCTGGCAGATGTGTACCCATGCGATTGGTGACAGCGGTAACCGCACCATCTTAAAGATCTATGCTAAATATTTAAAAGGCAGCAACAATTTGCGCTGGCGCATAGAACACGCACAGGTAGTTAACGCAGCAGATTTTCATTTTTTTGGAGACAATAATATAGTGCCATCCGTACAGCCAACGCATGCAACCAGCGATATGTACTGGGCCGGCGACAGGCTTGGCCCCGTAAGGGTTAAGGGTGCTTATGCTTTTAAGCAATTGCTAAAAGAGAATAACTGGATACCGCTGGGCACAGATTTTCCGGTGGAAGACATCAGTACCTTTAAAACATTTTTTGCAGCGGTTGTAAGGCAAGACAGTAAAGGGTTTCCTGCCGGTGGCTACCAGGTGGAGAATGCATTGTCGAGGGAGGAAACCATCAGGGGTATGACCATTTGGGCAGCAAAGGCATCGTTTGAAGAAAAGCAAAAAGGCAGTTTAGAAAAGGGAAAGTTTGCAGATTTTATAATTTTAGATACTGATTTAATGAGTTGCGAAGCTGCGGATATTTTAAAAACTAAAGTGATTGCAACGTACAGTGCAGGTAAAAAGGTTTATGGGAAATAATTACTTCGTAAGTGCTGCGGCTTCCTTTTGAAAAAGCATTGTGTGCTTCGTAGTTAATTTAACCACAACGGCACTGAGAAAACACAAATACACGAGGACCTATTTTTACATACGCTATACATTTTTAGGAGCATACATATCCAGCCTATCATAAACTTGGGGATGACCATCTTTTCATTATAACCGAAAAAAAATATTCTGTGCATTATTCGGTTACAGACTCAATGGAAGCATTGATTGCCAGAATTTAAAAAGATTTTTAAGGTCGCTGAACCCGCAAAATATGGGTTTAGTCCGAAACAATTTTTCGTAATATAGCTGCTGGATATTTGCAACTTCCAGATAAAGGTACTAAGTTAGTACTCTGTTCCCGCATGTAAAAAATCTTACTCAAGGTTTATAATCTCTTATTGTTTTTAATAGTTTATACCAATCCATAAATTCATTATTATGTCAGACATAATACTCGTTATACAAAACCCAAATATTTACAAACACCCGTGGAAAGCTGCAGGTAAAATATACTCCAAAGCTGGTGCAGCAAAGCTTTATTGTTTTGGATACAGCTCGTGCAATCTGTTTTACAAAATGTGTAAATATTAAGTAATAAAACCGGTAGGCCGAAAACGGGATTAAAGAGTAGGCGTTAAAAAATATTTGATATGGCAGTTAAATTTGTCGACCTGAAGGACACCTATAACATCAAAACAAAAACAAAAGATATTGTTGTTGATGTTAAAATCGGCGATGGGCAATCTGGTAATTATTCCATTTCGCTTGGTAAAAATTTAATTGAAATTAATGCACCTGCAACAATGGGTAAACAGGCCGATGTGGAAGGAAAAAAAACCATTGTTTCAGTTAAGGTAAATGATACATTAACCGAAACCAACCATACAAGTATGACTGTTACAGTTACTGAAGGAGCTACTGCAACAACCTACGGGCCTTACAGCCAGGAAGTAGACATGCATCTTGATTCAGTTATTTATACTTTAAAATTAATGAACCAATGAAAACGAAGCTTGGTGGAATATTAATTGGTTTTACTTGCATGTTTCAAAGCATTGAGGCCCAGGAGGGGTCAAAACTGAATGTGCCCGTGAGTCCGGCATTTAGCATATTGGGATTTGAGCCCTCTGCGGTGATGCGCCCAACCAGTGCAAAAAGTTTAGCAACTGATGTGTTAAGTTCATTTGATAAAAATGGAAAGATACTTTTGAACCTTGGCTTGGAGGTTGCTCCTTACTGGCTTAAAAGCCATCCAAATTTAACCAGGAAAACATACCTTAACCCAAACCCGGGCCAGGCTTTTATGCAAAGTTTGAGTATATCGGCTGGTACTGCAAAGGATTCGGCAAGCGGAGCTAATAAGCTGGGTGCAGGGTTTCGTTTTAAGCTCAGTAATGGTAAACCAGTTGCGGCATTGGAAACTGCCGCACTGGAGTTGAGCAAGAAGGATGAGATTTTACTGGTAATGAATAATGTACGAAGCAATGTAGAGGAAGGGGATACAAAAAAATCGATAATAGATGAGATTGCCGCAAAGCTAAAAGACGAATTAAAACTTGATGAACTTGTTATTAACTCAATAAAACTAAGAGCGAATGAGCTGGCGGCAAAATTTGGTAAAACACCCGATGATATCAACAAGTTTTTGCAGGCACTGATAACAGACCGTGATCATGCAGAAGTTGAGTTGAAAAAAAAGATATCTGAACTGGTATATGATCGCCGCGGTTTTATTCTTGAATTTGCCGGTGCAACAGGTTATAATTCTGATGAAAAGAAGTTTGAACGATTAGGTTTTTGGGGAAATGCATCTTACTTTATTTCTCCCGATGATTTTTTCACATTAACAGCCAGGTACATGCATAAAAGCAATGATACCTCTATAAACAATATGGATATCGGGCTGGGATTTTTGAAAAAGGGAAACACTTATAATATTTCTATAGAAGGTATGCTGCGTTGGTATCGGGCTCAGATCCCTGCTTTTAATGCAAATAATCAACCTATTACCAAACTGGAAAAAAACTTTACTTACAGGCTGGCAGTCCAGGGGTCGTATATTATTTCCAGCGCTATTAGTGTTAATATCAGTATTGGAAAGGATTTTGATTCGCCGTTTATTACAACCAAGGGTGTTTTTTCAATATTGGGTTTAAACTACAGCCTTTTTAGTAAAGAACCTACCACATTAAAATAGTGTTTACAGCAGTGATGTGATGCAACGCGTTATGACATAACTATCTCCTTAATAATTAATGCGGCTCGATAAAAATGGGCCGCATTTTGTATGCTTACTGCCAATGATTAAAATATATAGTCAAAAATTTTACTGAAAATCAATCAGTTATAAAAGTGCGATAAAAAATAGTTCCCTTTTTCTTTGGCAATAAGCCCTGTTAGCAGTTACCTTCGCCGTCCAAATTTAAAACCACAGGG
>JANOUJ010000180.1:0-2654 GCA_031416815.1 Chitinophagaceae bacterium | reverse complement strand
AATATTTTTGATGTTTTTAGGTCCGCAGGTGATCCAGGCACAAACAGGTAATGATCCTGATCCTGTTCAAAGCGCCAAGAACAGGAAGGCAAATGAAGAGCGTGAAAAAGCACAGGCCGCCCAGGCTCATAAAAATACACCGGCTCCATCAAACAGCAAAGCTGGCCCGGTTACTGTTTCAGGCCCGGCAATTGTTGTTGTAGCGCCATCTAACGATCCATCAAAAAGAAAATATATTGATCCGGCCAATATGGACCTGTCGGTAAAACCCGGCGATAATTTTTACCTGTACGCCAATGGCGCCTGGATAAAAAAGACCCCGATACCAGCTTCAAAAACCAATTGGGGTAGTTTTGCTGCGCTGGCAGAAGAAAGTTCTCAGGCGCTGAAGACCTTGCTTGAAGAAGCTGCAAATGATGCCGCAGCCGCAGGCAGTGACAGGGATTCAAGTAAAGCCGGGAAAAGTGACCTGATGAAACGTGTGGGCGATTATTATGCCAGCGCCATGGATAGTGCAGCCATTGAAAAACTTGGCTACAAACCCATCAAGCCCTACCTGGATGCAATAACTACTTTAGGCAGCAAAGCGCAGGTATTGAAACAGGTTAATTATCTGCGTTCACAATCAATCACTTCTCCGCTGTACCGCATCGGCGTGGGACAAGATGCAAAAGACGTTACCAAATATATTATCAGCATCGGCCAGGGAGGTACCACTTTACCCGACCGTGATTATTATTTAAAGACTGATGCCCGCAGCCAGAAAATAAGAACCGATTACATAGCTTATATTACCAAACTGTTTAACCTTACGGGAGAAAACACTGTAAATGCAATGGCCAACGCCATTACAATTATGCAGTTGGAAACGGCCATGGCACAGGCACAGATGAGCCGGGTGGAAATGCGTGACCCTACTAAATTATACAATAAGTTTACAGTTGCGGATCTAACTGCCAAAACACCAAACCTGAACTGGGCAAGCATTTTACCGGAATTGGGTTACAAGGGAAATCCTCAAAATGTAATTGTAAGCAACCCTAAATACATGATGTTCATCGATTCTTTATTAAATAAGATTCCTTTGAACGATTGGAAAGTTTATCTGAAATGGGGTGTATTGAAAGATGCCGCTCCTTACCTGAGCAGTGAATTTGTAGCAGCTAATTTTGCTTTCAATCAATCCCTCAGCGGACAAAAAGAACAAACGCCTCGTTGGCAACGCATGAGTGGTTTAATTGATCGCCAGTTGGGCGACTTGTTAGGACAACTATATGTAGACAGGTATTTTAACCAGGCCGCTAAAGCCCGGATGATGGAATTGGTGAGCAACCTGGAAACAGCATTTGACAGTCGCATTAAAAAATTAGACTGGATGAGTGAAGTGACCAAGCAAAGGGCATTGGGCAAATTGCATGCGTTCACCAAAAAGATCGGTTTCCCGGATAAATGGAAAAATTATGCAGAGATCGTAATTAAAAGAGATGATTTTTATGGCAATCTGCGCCGCTGCAGCCAGTGGGCATACAACGACAATATAACCCGACTGGGCAAACCTGTTAATAAAACAGAGTGGGCCATGACACCGCCCACGGTAAATGCATATTACAGTGCACAAAAAAATGAGATCGTTTTTCCTGCGGGTATTCTACGCTTTCCTTTCTTTGATTTTGAGGCCGATGATGCCATCAACTACGGAGGTATTGGCGCTGTAATTGGCCACGAAATGACCCATGGTTTTGATGACCAGGGCCGCCAGTTTGATGCCGATGGCAACCTGCAGGATTGGTGGACAAAAACAGATGCAGACGAATTTAAAAAACGTGCCGACCAGGTTGTGCAGCAATACAATGACTACACTGTTTTAGATACCTTGCATGTAAACGGTAAATTAACCTTAGGCGAAAACCTGGCCGACCTTGGCGGCTTAAGCATTGCTTACGAAGCATTTAAGAACACCAAACAGGGAAAAAGCACCGAAATGATCGATGGCTTTACACCCGACCAACGTTTCTTTTTAAACTGGAGCCAGATTTGGCGCAGTAATATATTACCCGAAGCCGCAGCACAACGTATTGTAACCGATACCCATTCACCGGGCATGTACCGCAGTAATGGCCCGCTTACCAATATGGAAGCTTTTTACAAAGCATTTAATGTGCAGCCGGGAGATAAAATGTATAAAGCGCCGGAGCTTAGGACAAAGATCTGGTAAGATCAATTTTATAATATTTTATGAACCGCCTCCATTTTTTGAGGCGGTTTTTTTGTGGGTTGAAGCTTGATTTTTTGTAAATTGTGATGTACAGTTTATTATTGACTATCAATAGAAAAATATAGATTTATTTCGCCAATGCAATGTTAGCGGTCATGCTAAACCGACATCCTATATGAAATGTGAAAGTTGCGACATAAACGAATTTCAAGTTGAAGAACCTACTGGCATTGGACAAAATCCATATCGTTTGTGCAGGCCATGCCTTGAACGAATTTTAACCTTCTCGTTACGACCATTGGAGTTTTTTAATTTAGCTTCTATCCACGGACATAGTTATCATCTTCACGATGATTTTTAGGACTACGACACCGGGGAGGCTACGCAACCAAAGGCTGAAGTATTTGATGCTGACAGTTTCCCTTTTCCCGAACTTGAT
>JANOUJ010000179.1:0-4228 GCA_031416815.1 Chitinophagaceae bacterium | reverse complement strand
AGGCATAAGCGAAACGAAATCCCAAAAAGTATCGTGAGCAGAGCCTGCTTGAGGCATTTCATGATGTGGCTCAGGCTTGACGGCATGAATGAGGTCAGGGAATTTGAGCGCATCCTGAATAAAGAAAACGGGTATATTATTGCCTACTAAATCAAAATTGCCTTCTTCTGTATAAAATTTAACGGCAAAACCACGGGCATCACGGGCAAGGTCTGTTGATCCCCTTGAACCCGCCACTGTAGAGAACCTTACAAACACCGGTGTTTCCCGATGGATATCACATAAAAAACCTGCCTTGGTATATTGGCTCATATCTTCGTGTATTTTAAATACACCGTGAGCAGCAGAACCTCTTGCATGAACAACCCGTTCGGGTATTCTTTCGTGATCAAAATGAGTCATCTTTTCCCGGAAAATAAAGTCTTCCAAAAGGCTGGGGCCACGTTCCCCTGCTTTTAGTGTATTTTGATCATCGTTTATCCTTACACCATGATTGGTAGTAAGAAACTCGCCTGTGGAATCTTCGGTATGAATTTGGAGATCCTGGACTTTTTTATTTTCATGGGGCGTATTATCCTTTTTTTGTTGGGGCATATTTTTCGGTTTAACTGTTATTAAATAGAATCAGGGAGACTATGCTTCTTCTTCTATAGCGACGCTATTGCCTGCAATTTTTGAAAGATTTGCATCCGATTCATATTCCTCAGCCAGTGTTTTTGAAAGTATATCTGCGATCTCCGACAACCCGAGTATGCCAGCCAGTTTTATCATACCGGTATAAGATGCTATTTCATAATGCTCTACTTTTTGAGACGCCATGATGATACCGAAATCACGTGCCGGTGTTCCTTTGTCCGTATCTTCTATCACTGCTTCTCCTTCTTTGGTAAGCCCTTCCATAGCATCACATTTTTTTGCCTGTGGCTTCTTATCTAATAAACTAAAAACCTGTTCAAGCCGCTCCACCTGAACCTTCGTCTCTTCCAGGTGCGTCAATATTGCATCGGACAATTCTGCCGATGCGGCAGACTTTGCCATTTTAGGTAAAGCTTTTACCAATTGCTTTTCGGCCCAATAAATGTCTTTTACCGACTCAGTGAATAATTTTAAAAGGCCATCTGAAGCGCCCAGCAGTTGTGCATCCATGTCAGCATCGTCAGTAGGTTCAAATTTGGAGGGATTTGCTTTTGATGATTTTAATGTTGCATGGGTTGATGCAAAACCAGCAGGGATTTTCGCTGAAACATTTGCACTTTTGTTTTTATTGACTGATGTTTTTGCCATGATCGTAAATTTAATTGTTGATATAATTGTTGGTTGATAGCAGGCTGTAATTACCAGGCCCCGTTGGGCGAACACTTTTTTAAATTGAGAATTTTATCGTTGGGCTAAGGTATTCACAGACCGCCTTTAGCCCGTTACTTAATTCCGATTAAAAATTTCATAATTCTCAGCCGGATAGGTTATACTATTCTGGCTGATACCGAGCTTAGGCTAAATTTTCTGCTTGTTGGTATTTAGAATTGTAGCAGTTTCTGTTTTAAAGTCGCAGGATGAAAAATACCTGTTCAAACCCTCATCCAATGTTGGCATGAGATTGTATTTTACACTTCCCAATACAGAAAAAGCCGGCCTCTTAGCAGGCGTGTGCATGTTGTACACTGGTATAACCAACCGGCTATTTAGATCTGTATATTCAATAACTTTTCTTGCAAACTCATACCAGGTAACACTTCCTTTATTTGCCAGGTGCCATATGCCAGACGCATCATCAATCAGCAGGTTGAGGCTTGCATGTACCAGGTGCGGCAGATATGTAGGTGAGACCACCCTATCATCAGAAGCAAAAAATTTGTTCCCCTGTTCAAGTGCATTGAGCAACTGATGTACAAAATTATAATTATCCCATGGCCCGAAAAATGCAGCCGTCCGTATGATCAACGCGTTTTTATCATCTTTACAAACAAACGCTTCTGCCAACTGCTTACTGTGCCCGTAAGTATTTACCGGGTTGGTTGCATCGGTTTCAATGTATGGATCGTTTTTTTCTCCGCCGAAAACCAGATCGGAGGAAAATGACATTAGCTTAACCCGATGCCTGCTGCAAACAGCAGCAAGGTTTTGAACACCGGAAAAATTCGCATTATAACAAGCTTCTTTATCAGTTTCCGCCTCATCTACTTTTACATAGCCTGCTGCATTTATTATAGCCCATGGACGATAGTGATCTATCATCGATTCCAGCAAGGCTTCGTCACAAATATTTGCTTCTGATCTTTTTAAAAGGAAATGGTGAATGTTTCTTTCGGTACAAATTCTTGAAAAAGCCTGGCCCAGCGTGCCTGTTTTTCCGATAATAACAATGGGTTGTATTGAAACTGCATTTTTTAATTCATTTCTCTTTACTAACTTTTTAAAATACCGTGCGTCTTCGTTCCACCAACCGGCCTGTGTTAATAATGGTTTAGCATAACAACCGCCATTTATTAAATTTTTTATTGAGTGGGCCAGTGCTGTAGGCCGGGCATAGCCCGCGCTTATATCAAATGCCCCGGTTTCATGTTCGCAACTCGGACAGGTAAGCAATTTATTCCATCCGTATGATCCTAACAGCGCCCATGCGGTAACGGCACGTATGTCCACGCCTTCAGTTTTTATTTTGCATGCTACCTTGTACACATGAAGGAACCATCTTAACTGCTCCTCACGGGTACAGTTTAAATATGCTTCTGTTATTACTACCGGTATATTATAGCGGTGCCATATTTCTTTTAACAAATACTCCAATCCGTGCGGCTCAGTTAAATGTACCCTTACAGCTTCCGTATCGGCATATTGATGAAGCGTATTTCCCCCAACGGATTCTGTTGGATAGTGTTTTGTGTTCTCATCAAGATATCTTTCGGAGGTAAGATAATGGTTGACGCCGATCAGATCGGGCGGGCATGGATTGTTAATGAAGAACTGCAAACGCTCCTTTTCAATACCCAGGCGCATCATATACTTCCAAAGCGGATGTGATTCTTTTAAATGCCCACAAAGAATATCATAGGTTAACCAGCGCCTGCGGTTCTCAAAGTCGGCTTGGTAAGATAATAAAGGAGTACTGTATGTTTTTCCCAGGTCTTCTGTTTGAATAAATTTTGCCTCCGGGTTTATTTTCCTGATGGCTTGCATGGATAGTACAGTCGCCTTTAATTCATTCAACAACATCCTTACAAAACTTACATCGTTCTTTTTATGCGGATACCAAAGCCCATACAGACCCGAAAACCTTGCGGTTGTTAACGGTTCATTCACGGGCGTGTAAAATTGAACCCACGGAAATTTTTTTGCTACCTCAAAAGCATACGCGGCAAATAAGTCTGGAAAATCATCCTGCAACAAATCAGTAAAAGCCGGGCCGCTACCGTGATGTAGCAGACCAACGATGGGCTCTATTTTATTTGCACGGAATTTATTTAAACAAATTTCAGAGAATGACCAGTCAATCTCCGTTGATAAAGCAGGCTGGTGTTTCTCCCATAAAACCGGGAACCGGATCTGCTTTATTCCCAAAGCTATTATTGGATCCAGGTAGTCAGTATTTTTGTAAAGACCCGCAAGTTTAAATTGATCCAAATACCGGTCGTGCAGCCTATTGATAGTACATTCTATGCCGCCCCATATTTCCGGTGGTTGACTGTTTAGCTCGTTCATCCAATTACTTTTAGACCTATGCTACATGTTTTAGGTTGGCTGCCCGTGCTGCAGGATTGCTTTCTGCCATACATTCGTCCATCTTTTCCATCATTTGGCCGGTGGTGTAATCCCACGAAATGTTGGCTAAAAAAGCATCTACATCGGTAAGCCATTTTTCAACCTGAGCCTTATCTTTTGAAAGTTCATTTTCTGCCGCTGCAATAAATTCGTCGGCATCATCTGCTATATACACAAGGTTTTTATCACCGTAAGGAGAAACAACGTCTGTTATTGAAGTTGAAATAACCGGTTTACCCGCTGCCAGGTACTCTGGTGTTTTTGTAGGACTGATATATTTTGTTGAATCATTTTTTTCGAAAGGAATCATGGCAATGTCCCAGCCAGCTAAATAATACGGAAGTTCACTATAGGATTTACTACCCAGATAATGGATGTTGCTTAATTTAGGAAGGTCGTCGGGATTAATTTTTACAACCGGCCCTATTAAAATAAGCTGCCACTCGGGGCGTCTTTCGGCTACTTCTTT
>JANOUJ010000178.1:0-4818 GCA_031416815.1 Chitinophagaceae bacterium | reverse complement strand
TTTCAGCTCGGAGCCGAAAAGAAATAAACCATCTTTATAATAATAAAAAAATGGTTTTACACCGGCCCTGTCGCGGCAGGCAAATACTTTTTGCCTCATCATAAATAACAAATGCAAACATGCCTATAAAGCGTTGTAAAGCATCGCTGCCCCATTCCTTGTAAGCATGCAGGATCACCTCTGAATCGCTATGGCTATCAAATTGATGCCCTTTAGCCTCCAGTTCTTTTTTTATTTCAGCGTAATTATAAATCTCTCCGTTGAATGTTAAATGCAGGCTACCAAAAGTTTTGGGCTGATGCCCGCCTTCGGTCAGGTCAATGATGCTCAGCCTGCGATGCCCCAGGCCGATTTTAGCATTGTCAGTCTCATACATGCCGTATCCTTCGCCATCAGGGCCACGATGCGCCATAATGCGGTTCATCTTTTCCAGTACTTCGATATTGGTTTTTTTATTAAAATCTATAAAACCGGAAATGCCACACATGTTTTTGAATTTATCGGTAAAGTTACAACACCTGCCTAGTTAATCCCTGCTGTTCAAAGCTTCATCATAAATTTTCCGTAAACCGGTAATATGATGTGGCAGTGTAAAATTATTAATAGCACGCAGCCTTCCTGCTTCTGCCTTTTCATGCAACGTATCTTTATCGGTTGTACTCAAAGTAACAATCCTACTTGCCGCATCATGTGTATTTGCCAAAGAAAAATACCAGGCATTCTCCTGGCATTGTTCCTTAAACGATGGAATATCGCTTACCAACAACGGCATGCGCATGGCCATGGCTTCCAGTATACTTAAAGAAAACCCTTCGTAAGTCGATGACATTACAAAGAGGTCGTACTGTGGCATCACTGTTTCAATATTATTTACTTCGCCCTTTAAACAAACCTTTGCTCCGGTTGCATCAATTTGGTGTTGCAATGCTTTTTGTAAGTTGCCTGTTCCGTAAATATCCAGTTCTATATTCTTGTCTTTTATCAATGCCATCGCATGGATGATGTAAGGATAATTTTTTTGCAAACGCAAGGCGCCAACTGCAACCAGTTTAAAAGTGTTTTTGTTTTTTTCAGCAGAGATCTTGTTTACATTAAATCGTTCCATATCTACAAACGTATATAATACATAAGCTTTGTATGGTTTTAAATGTAAAAAAGAAAAGTACTCATCCAAAGCGCCTTTAGCTACAACAATGATGATGCTCTTTTTGAACCTGTAACTAAGCTTATCCAAAAATCGGATATACCCATGTTTGTATTCACCGGAAGTTGCAATAAAGGCATGAATAGTTGTGATCAGCGGGATTTTTTTTGGTAGCGCAAACCTGGCGATTAATGTAGGCCAGAATAGGTGTGTATGAACCAGGTCAGGTTTTTCTGCTTTAACCAGTTTTCGGAATTTGAAGAAGGCAAGGGGTAAAGCAAAAAGGGAATTTATATTGAGGCAGATCCATTTTTTGCATTGCAGTTCTTCTCCAAAATTATTGCCCGTAAAGAGTGTAACAACCACATGTTCATATTCCGGCAGTTCTTTTATCACCCTTACCATCATGGTTTCGGCGCCGCCACGGCTGAGGTTAAAAATAAAATGAAGAATTTTCTTTTGCATATCCAAAAGCACATTTTCAAAAATTAGTAATTTGAAAATAATGCCGGTTTATTTTTTAATACCTTTCACCACATAAGCGGTACTATTATCAAAACGAATAGTGCCACCCCAAACCTGTTCCATACCATTTTCTTCGAACCATTTTTTTACTGTACTTACTTTTTGTGGCTGGTCGTACTCCGGGCTAAACATATCAAACGTATCCAGTACACACCATTCCCTCAGCTCCTTTTTGCTCATGCTTTGCGGCAATGTGCCTTTAATATCGCAAATGGGAATAAAGCGGTTAACAAACCTGCCAATACCTATTTTGTTAAAGAAAGTTGTGGCAGCAATCATCCAATTCACATGATGCTCAATTTTTTTCAAGAGTTTTTCGTTGCTCCATTTTTTGGTAATGGGCCTGAAGATGTATTTGGCCTGTACTTTTGTCCACCAGCCGTTTACACAATAAAAATCAACAATAACTTCAGCACCTGGTTTCGCCATGCTAATGAGGGATTGAACCGTTTTCTGCACATCAGGTGTATGCTGTATCACGCCAAAACAAAACACTTTATCAAACTGGCCTTTTGCAAAAGGCATTTCATAAACACTGGCCTGGTATAAATGAAACCGATCTTTATGATGCCCGTTATTCTTAAAATTAGCTTCAACAGCGTTGCTATAATCAACACTGTATAAATTTGCTTTGGTATGATCAAGTATTACCTGCGAAAAACGGCCGGCGCCGCTCCCTACTTCCAGCACATTTTTATGTTTTAGATCTTCCTTATCCCAACCCGTAACAGCAAATACACGCCTGTTACTAAGCTGCATATTTTTTGTTGCCTGGTCTATTTGGGTAGCAGCAAATTTATTCCATTGGTATCCGAAATTCTGGGTGTAATTATCATCGGCAACAAGCCGGTAGGCGCCGTTCTTATATGGAAAGACGATTGTTCCGTTCTCTGCCAGGCCATCAGCCTGTTCTTCCAGTAGTTTTTGTGTAAAGGGGTTTAATAAATCAATGTTCCGGTTCATGTATAATGAATTGTTTTGGCTTTTTGTCTTTTCTGCAAGAACCATTTTCCGCTTGCCGGTAAAAGCAAAACAAGAACGGAGTAACACTACTTCATATTGCCCTATGCCTGCCGGGCATTATACCAGCTAATAAAATTCTGTATGCCTGCCGCAAGTTCTGTTTGGGGTTTATAATTAAGCAATCTGCCTGCCTTGTTTATGTCAGCAAATGTAATGTTCACATCACCGGCCTGCATCAGTTCAAACACCACATTTTTCTCCTTACCCATCGCGGTATAAATTACATCAACTAACTCTGTAAGCGTAACCGGTTTATTATTACCGAGGTTAACAGTAGTATAAACACCGGTATTAGCAAGACAATACTCCAATGCGCTAAAAATGCCCGAAACCGTGTCATCAATATAGGTATAATCCCTTGCGGTTTCTCCATTGCCAAATAAAACCAGTGGCTGGCCATTTGATATCCTTTCAACAAATTTATGGATCGCCAGGTCGGGGCGTTGGCCAGGGCCGTACACGGTAAAAAAGCGCAGGTTAATAATATCAATATTATACAAATGATGAAATGTATAATTCATCAACTCGCATGCTTTTTTGGTAAACGCATACGGAGAGATCGGGTTATCAACAAGATCATCTTCGCCGAAAGGCATTTTCGCACTGTTGCCATAAACAGATGAGGAGGAGGCAAACACAAGTTTATGAATTGACCTGGCCTGCATAAACTCATGTACCTTTTGTGTGCCAACAATATTTACGTTCAGGTAACCAGCCGGGTCGTCAATAGATGGCCTTACGCCGGCTTTTGCTGCCAGGTGTATAACAGCATTTATGTTAGTTGCTTCAATGGCATTTAACCCGTTTGTTATATCCATTTCATAAAAACTAAAAGCCGGGTGTGAAATGAATTTTGCCTGGTTTAGCTCTTTTGCCGAGCGGCTGTAAAATGGATCAAAATTATCTATGCCAATAACGCTGAATCCTTTGTTGAGCAGTAATGCACAAACATGACTTCCGATAAAACCAGCGCAACCTGTAACTAAAATGGTAACCATATAGCTGTAAAAATAATGATAATCGAAATCCAAGTACATTATATTCCAATTTAGTTTATAGAATCATTCCTTTCTCAAATGCTTCAGTTTGTTAACTTTGGCTTAAAACAATAAGTATATTGCAGAATCATTATTTAGATTCTAATAACCATTAACGACTAATGCAGTACATCACCATCTTTGATTATCTGTTACTGCCGGTTTACTTCTATATCTTTTATATCATAGTTAAAAAGCGTTCTGCTAAATATCCCGATGCGGAATTGCGGAAGTATTTTTTTACTGCATTTTACCTGCGCATGTTTGGTGCCGTTGCTTATGCCATGATGGTACAGTATTATTATGGTTATGGCGACTCTTTTGTTTTTTATTACGGAAGCGATTTTTTAAGCACGCAGGTAGCGCAGGACGCTGGAAATTTTCAATATTTCTTTAAACCTGCTGAAGAAGTGAAGTTGTGGTATGATGCAGAAGTGGGCGACCCTAATTATTCAGGATATTTTGGCATAGCGTCCAATTTATTTATTATGAAGGTTAGTGCTGTGCTTTCTCTGTTTTCATTTAACAAGTATTTAATTATAACGCTTTTTTTTGGGGCTTTTTCTTTTGCAGGAATTTGGAAATTGTTCCTGGTATTTAAAGATATAAATAAAGATAAACACGTGAAATTGCTTGCCTGGGGAGTATTATTTGTGCCTTCGGTATGGTTTTGGGGAAGCGGACTTATGAAAGACTCTATCTGCCTGGGAGGAATTGGTTTTATTATACATTATATGTACAGCCTTTTCATAAAAAAGGAGTTTTCATTTAAAAGTATAATTGCGCTGATAGCTTTAATATATATAGTTGGAAGTATTAAAAGTTATATTATAATAGTGTTGGTGATCGGCCTGTCAGTATTTGCATTTTACAATTTAATTTCCCCGATAAAAAACCTGGTAATCAGAGGTTTTATATTATTACTATTTTTTACTGCAATTGTTACGGTGGCTTTTATTACAAACATAGGTGAACAATTTCAAGAAATATTAGATGAATCAAAGGTTCAGGTAGATGCCTACCAAAGAAACTATGAAGCTGTTCAAAATGAAGATGAACGTAGCAGAGGCAGTGTTAAATCCGAGGAAA
>JANOUJ010000177.1:0-13222 GCA_031416815.1 Chitinophagaceae bacterium | reverse complement strand
GCTGCATTTAATGAACGGTTGGATTTTAGTGGTGTTGTATTGACGAAGCTAGATGGCGACACAAGAGGTGGTGCGGCCCTATCAATTAAATATACTGTAAACAAGCCCATTAAATTTGCCAGCAGCGGCGAAAAGATGGATACGCTTGATGTGTTCTATCCCGACAGGATGGCCCAGCGTATTTTAGGCATGGGCGATATTGTGAGCCTGGTAGAAAAAGCACAGGAACAGTTTGATGAAAAAGAAGCGGCAAGGCTCGAAAAGAAGATCCGTAAAAATCAATTTGATTTTGAGGATTTTAAAACCCAGCTTGAACAGATAAAAAAGATGGGAAATATTAAAGACCTGATGGGTATGATACCGGGCGTAGGCAAGCAGATAAAAGATGTGGATGTTAATGATGATTCATTCAAGGGAATAGAAGCGATGATAAATTCCATGACATTGCAGGAACGCCGCAACCCAGACTTAATAAATCCCGGGCGCAAAGCCAGGATCGCCAAAGGCGCCGGTAAAGACATTGCTGAATTAAATGCTTTTTTAAAGCAGTTTGAACAAATGAAGGGCATGATGAAGATGATGAACAAAATGCCCAAGGGTATGATGCCAGGATTAGGCAAGCGATAGAAATATCCTACCAAATTCACCCTTTTTAACATAAGTTAGTTATAAGAGATAGAAACTATTGGTAAATAATTCTATTATTTGGCATTTCTATTGCAGGTTGCTATCTTTGTCATCCTTTTTTAAGGAATAAACCCTATTTAGTAACAACCAAAAATTTCTATTTATGGCTGTAAAAATGAGACTGCAAAGGCATGGCTCAAAAAAGCGCCCTTTTTATTTCATCGTCGTAGCAGATGGCCGTGCGCCACGTGACGGTAAATTCATCCAAAAACTAGGTACTTACAATCCTTTAACGGTTCCTGCAACTATACAGGTAGATCGTCAGAAAGCATTGGACTGGTTGCAAAAAGGTGCTCAACCCACCGATACTGTACGCCGTATCCTTTCTTTCAAAGGAGTGTTGTACCTGAAACATTTACTTCGTGGCGTAAGCTTAGGCTTATTTGACGAAGCAGGTGCAATGGAAAAATTCACTGCCTGGACATCTGAACACGATTCAAATGTTGCCCGTCGCCAGGGAGCCCATAGAAAGGCCCGTAACGATAGCCGCAATCAACCGATTGTGAAAAAGGTAGAAGCTAAAGTTGAAACTCCGACTGTTGAAGCACCAGCTGCTGATACTGTTGAAGCTGATATTGAAGCATCGGCTGCTGAAGAAACCAAAACAGAAGAATAAGTAACCTCTGTTCCGTTAATTCTTTTAAAGTCCTGATTTTTTATCGGGACTTTTTTTATTTACGGATACTCGATTCTGGATACTTGGTACTGGGTGTAGTCAGCTATTTTAAAAGCTTTTTAATATTGGGGCCCTATCCAGTATCAAGTATCAAGTATCCAGAATCCAGAATCCAGTATCTTGCATCTGCATGAAACAATATTTTAAAATAGGAAAACTGGCCGCCAGCACCGGTTTAAAAGGCGAACTTGTTTTACAACATAACCTGGGAAAGAAAAATACTTTCAAAGGATTAGAGGCAATTTTCCTGGAAGAAAAAAAGGATAGTTTTATTCCATATTTTATAGAATCTGCAAAGATCAGGAGTGAAAATGAGACCGTAGTAAAACTGGAAGGAATTGATATTGTAGAAACGGCCCGTAAACTCACCCCCAAAGAAGTGTGGCTTCTTGAAGAAGATTTTAAAAAATTTGCCGCCAAATCTTCGCCCATTGCTTTACTTGGCTTTAATATTATTAATGAAGGCGAAGACCTGGGCGAAATACTGGAAGTTATTGAACAGCCGCACCAGGTTTTGTGCGCCATACTTTTAAATGGTAAAGAAGCGCTTATTCCAATTCATGAAGACAGCCTTGAAAAAGTAGATGCAAAGAACAGAAAAGTGTATGTTAGTTTGCCGGATGGATTGCTGGAGATTTATCGGTAGGAGAAGTTATAAATTGAAAAAGTTAGCTTAATTCGAACTGCTTTGTATGAAGTTAAATTTATTTTTATCAATTCTCATTACCTATTTAATACTTGTAATTATATCTACAATCTATTGGGCTAATAACTTCAGTTCATATGCTAGGTACAAAGGAGATAAATTTTTCTTCTATGCAGAATTTCTTTATTGCTTAACAACATTTTTGTTTTTGGTCCAAATTTTATTGATGAAAGTTAAAAGATTATTGTTACTGCTTATTGTACCACTTTTAACAATATTAATTAGTGGTTTATTAGGATTTATTTTATTATTTATATCATCAATGAATGGAACTCCAAGTGAGACAATTTATATTTATTCATCAGTCTATTCTTTTATAAATATCTTAATATTGATATTGGCTTATAAATCCTCTTTAAAGCAAAAGAAAATCTGAGTATAATTCGGATTTTAAAAGAATGCATTTCTTTTGCGAATAAAGGAAATTTGCTGCTGAACAAAATTGTAAATTCGTATCGTGAACATCCCTCAACGCATCATAGTACATTTAGACCTGGATACCTTTTTTCTATCCGTTGAGCTGCTCAATCATCCAGAGCATATTGGTAAACCTGCATTTGTTGGGGGAAGAGAAAGGGGCGTAGTTACCTCTGCCAGTTATGAAGCAAGGGCTTTTGGTGTTCGTAGTGGAATGCCCAGTCGTAAGGCCTTACAGCTTTGTCCGCAAGCGATTGTATTAGGCGGTAGCCGTGGTGAATACAGTCGCTACAGCCGCTGGGTTACACAAATCATTGCTTCCAAAGCACCGCTTTTTGAAAAAGCCTCCGTCGATGAATTTTATATTGACCTCACCGGTATGCAGAAATTTTTTGATCCCCTGCAATGGACAATTGATCTGCGTAAGCAAATAATGGACGAAACACAATTGCCAATATCTTTTGGTTTGTCATGCAATAAAATGATGGCAAAAATGGCAACCAATGCTGCCAAACCCAATGGCTATTTACAGGTTCCTTTTGGAAAAGAAAAAGAATTTTTAGCACCGATGCCGGTTAGTAAAATACCAGGTGTTGGTGAACATACATATGAAGTGCTTAAAGCCATGGGCATTTTTACCATTAAGGATATCAGTGAAAAAACACTGGAAGAACTGGAAGAAAGATTGGGTAAATGGGGCATCGATCTTTGGTACAAAAGCCAGGGCATTGATCATGGTGAAGTTTCAAGCTATCACGAAGCCAAATCAATCTCAAGTGAACATACTTTTAACGAGAACAAACTGGATATTTCTTTTTTAAAAAGCGAATTGATAAGGCTTACAGAAAAAATTGCGTTTGAACTCCGGCAGGATGAAAAGGTTGCAGGTTGTGTTGCGGTTAAGATACGATATCACGATTTTGAAACCACCTCCAGGCAAACAACTATTCCTTACAGCTGTGCTGATGATGAATTTATCCCGGTGGTAAAGGAGTTATTTGATAAATTATATCACAAAGGAACACCTGTTCGCCTGCTGGGCGTGCGTTTAAGCGAACTTACCAATGATGCGATACAGACCAATCTCTTTGATGATGTGGAGCGAAAGAACGAGCTGTATAAAGCTATAGATAATGTTAAAAATCGTTTTGGAAAGAATGCTTTGAACAGGGCATCGTCATCTAAGAAGTAAACTTGTCTGACCACTGTGCAGAATGTTAAATAAACAGACTGAATTCCGGTGGTCTGACAACTATCAATTATTTTTACATTTCAACATCTAAAATAACAATTTATGAGTTTAAGATTAGGGGACATTGCTCCCAACTTTCAGGCAAAAACATCTTTAGGCGAAATTGATTTTTATGAATACTTAGGTGATTCATGGGGAATTTTATTTTCGCATCCTGCAGATTATACACCGGTTTGTACAACAGAACTGGGACGTACTGCAGCATTAAAAGATGAATTTGCAAAGCGCAATGTAAAAGTATTAGCATTGAGTGTTGATCCGGTGGATAAGCACCTGGGTTGGATCAGCGATATTAACGAAACACAAAATTGTTCGGTTGAATTTCCAATCATCGCCGATGATGACAGGAAGGTTTCTGAATTATATGATTTTATTCATCCTAATGCATCTGCAACTGCAACCGTGCGTTCGCTGGTGATTATTGGCCCCGATAAGGCAGTGAAACTGATCATCACTTATCCTGCATCTACCGGAAGAAATTTTGTGGAAGTATTGCGTGTTGTAGATTCTTTACAACTTACAGCCAATTACAGTGTGGCAACACCGGCCAACTGGACTGCCGGCGAAAAAGTAATTGTTGTGCCCGCTGTAAGTACTGAAGATGCGATCAAAAAATTCCCGAAAGGAGTTGAAATTGTAAAACCGTATTTGCGTTATACGCCACAGCCGAATATCGATTAATCTTTTCAATGTGTCTGGCCACTATGAACAGTTTTAAAATTTTGGAGAATAACTTGACGAAGGCATACAGTTGGTTTAAGAGTATTCGTAGTGGCCTGACACCTACTAATTCTTCTTTAACTGTTGCAGCAATGCCCGTATATCTTTCGGTAATTCAGCTTTCAGGTCTATAACTTTTCCATCGGCATCGGTAAATTTTAACCGGTAGGAATGAAGTGCAAGCCTGTTCAGCATCGGTCTTTCCTCTTCATCATGCTTGCTTAGTTTGTATTTTTTTTTGATGGCAGAAAGCAGCACAGGTTTGCCATCGCCATACAATTCATCGCAGGCAAGGGGATGGCCTATGTTTTTGCAATGTACCCGTATCTGGTGCGTACGGCCGGTATGCAACTGAAACTGAACCAATGAAAACATTTTGTTTTCTTCTATCACTTCATAGTCGGTTACCGAAGGTTTGCCCCTTTGATGAACGATATAAAAACCTTTTTGAACACCATGTTCAGCGATGGGCGCATCCATGGTTGCTTTTTTGGGTGAAGGAATACCATGAACAAGCCCCATATAATATTTTTCAATTTCTCTTCCCTCAAACAGTTGGGAGAAATATTTATGTGCTGCTTCCGTTTTTGCAAAGATGATGATGCCGCTGGTGTCTCTATCCAAACGGTGAACGGTATAAATGGCACCATATTTCTCCAGCAAAATATCTTTAAGTGATGTTTGTGTTTGTTCCCTGTCGGGTATTGACAATAAACCGGCTGGTTTATTTACCGCAACAAATGAATCGTTCTCGAAAATAATTTCGCCCCCTAACCCCCTGAAGGGGGAACCGCCTCTTTTAGTATGTAATAATTCAGACAAAATTCAAACAGTTTATTTCTTTTTGGAAGTGTTCATGTATTTCAGCAGGCGAATTTCTTTTTCGCTTAAGTAACGCCACTTGCTACGCTCTACATTCTTCTTTGTAAGGTTGGCGTACATAACACGGTCCAGCCCTTTTACATCATAACCCAAATGTTCAAAAATGCGGCGTACAATACGGTTGCGGCCGCTGTGCAACTCAATGCCAATAATGGATTTATCTTTGCTATCGGCATAAGCAAGGCTGTCAATTAAAATTTCGCCATCTTCCAGTTTAAGGCCATCCACAATTTTGTCAAAGTGGGCCTTGGTAAGTGGCTTATCTAATTTTACTTCGTAGATCTTTTTTATTTCGTAGCTGGGATGAGAAAGTTTTTGTGTAAGGTCACCATCATTGGTCAGCAGTAAAACACCCGATGTATTTCTATCCAATCTCCCAATTGGATAAACCCTTTCTGTGGTTGCCTGCTTTATCAATTGCAGCACCGTTTTTCTTCCCTGCGGATCATCGGTGGTGGTTATATAATCTTTGGGTTTGTTTAATAAGATGTAAACCAGGTTTTTAGTTACGAATAATTTTTTACCATTGTAGATCACTTCGGCTTTTTCTTCAATTTTAAATCCAGGCTCTGTTACAACTACGCCATTCACTTTTACTTTTCCTGCGCTGATTAATTCTACAGCTTCTCTCCTGGAACAAACACCGCAATGCGCCATAAATTTATTCAACGGCATAATACCGGTGGGTACATTGTCATTGGCAGCAATTGCTTTCGCTGATTTTTGATGGGGTGTTTTTGCTGCTCCCCGTGGTTTGTCAACCGGTACAGTTTCAGGAGTTTTGCTCCGCCCGGAAGAATCGTTCGGACGGGCTTTTGCATTATCCGCCGCTTTCGTTGCCATGCCGCCTTTTTTAGCCTGTCGGGCTTGATATTCTTCCTTCTTTTTCTCCTCAAAAAAAGCATTACGTTCCTTACGGTACTTTTTCTTTTCCTGGCGGAACTCTTCCTTTATAACACTGTTTTTCTTTTTGGGAACAAATTTCTGAAATGGCGACTGGCTCATGGCTGAAGTGATTTGCTGTTTTACAACAGTAGTGAATGGCAAAGATAGTTTATTTTCCCGGTGAGTCATCCGCCTCGGCGGATGACTCACCGGGAAAATAAAAAAGCTATTCCTTTTGAGAATAGCTTTTTGCTGATATTGGGGATCTTATTACTTTTTAACGCTGGATCTGTCACCACGGCTCTTTTTCATCTCTTCTTTTTTCTTCAACTGCTCGGGTGTAAATATTTTATTCTGTTGGCCTTTAACGTCCGCTTTTAAAGCCATCATTTGCTCTGTCTTTTGTTCCCTGCTAAGTAATTCATTATTTTTTATCTGCTCGGCTTTTGCCCTTGTTGCAGCACGCTGGGTTTTTAATTTTATAACCTGTTCATCTGTTAAATTCAGCTTGGTTTTCATCTTATCCAACCGATTTGCATAACCTGCTTCGTTCTTTACTTTACGTTCGGCCTTTAACTGCGTCATGTTTGTTTTCTGTTCGGCAGTAAGCAAACCATTCATTTTGGTTTTTCTTTCTTTTTGAAAGGCAGCCCTTCTGTCACGCATTTCTTTTACAGTAATGCTTTCATTTTTCTTAAGCTCCTGCATTTTTTTGCGGCTGTCTTCATTGATGGCTTTTGCCTGGGTTTTCTGTGCTTCAGAAAAATTCAGTTGCCTGGCCATCATGCCTTTTTGATGTTTATTGTGATGACCTTTCTTACCCATTTTATGCTGCGCATTTACGGTAGCTGTTAAAGCAAAAATGGCAATTATGGGGATTAGTAATTTTTTCATGTCTATTTGTTTTTTCATTTTACATATAGACAGAAGAAGGGTTACCAGGTTTAACTGCGAATGTTAAAGAAAAACTAAGCCTTATTGGCTAACTGTCCGCAGGCTGCATCTATATCTTTTCCCCGGCTGCGGCGTACCCTTACATTAACCCGGTGCTTTGCAAGATGATCTGTAAACAGTTGTGTAGTGTCCTCATCAGATTTTAAGTAGGGAATGCCCAACACAGGATTAAACTCAATTACATTGATTAAATGAGTAGGTATTTTGCGATATACTTTTACCAATTCTTCGGCATCTTCAATGCTGTCGTTCACGCCCTGTAAAAGCACATACTCTAATGTGATGTCGTTTTTAGTTTGCTCATAAAAATAATTGAGCGCTTCAATTAATGCCGCAATATTATTGCTTTCATTAATAGCCATGATGGTATTGCGCTTTTCATCGGTGGCGGCATGTAATGATAAGGCCAGGTTAAACCGTACTTTGTCGTCTCCCAACTGCTTTATCATTTTTGCAACGCCCGCGGTTGAAACAGTAATTCTTTTGGGGCTCATCGCCATACTGTCGCTGGCTGTAATTCTCTCAATAGATTTTAATACGTTGTTGTAGTTTAATAAAGGCTCGCCCATACCCATATAAACAATATTGGTGATCCCCGTGCCATACATTTTTTCGCTCTGCTCATTCAATATGGCTACCTGATCGTATATCTCATCAAAATGCAGGTTGCGCTTGCGGTCCATTAAGCCGGTTGCACAAAATTTGCAGGCAAGACTGCATCCGATCTGCGATGACACACAGGCTGTATTTCTTTTTTCTGTGGGGATTATTACACCTTCCAGCAAATGCCCGTCAAATGTTTTAAATCTCGTCTTTAAGGTTCCATCACTGCTGTGCTGGGTGGCATCAACTTTAATTGTATTTAAGTCAAACTCTTCGGATAGTTTTTTACGCAGGTCAAGCGAAAGGTTGCTCATATCCTCAAAACTGCGGGCATTTTTCTTCCAAAGCCATTCATAAGCTTGTATAGCACGAAATTTTTTATCACCAATTGATTCAAAATATTCCTTTAGTTCCGGAAGACTTAAACTGCGTATGTTTTTTACTACTGACATGCCGCAAAGGTAGTGGAGGCAAGGCTATTTTTAGTAATAATATCTGGCTAAAATCGGGTTGCCAACCCATAAGTAAGCACAATTTATGGTTGAGGAATTTGTGAAAGATTGCAAACGTGATAATTGGCGGAAAATTTGTAGCTTTCTCATAAACATTCTACCATGCGCAAGTATAATTTATTAATCGTAACCATTTTTATTTTTTCATACTGTTGCAGCAGTTGCAAACCCAATGTACAGCCAACTTTGAATGGCGCACCCGCTACAGATACAATGCGTACATTACTAACCGGTCTTAATTTTCCCTGGGAAATTTTGTGGGGTAAAGATAATCATATCTGGATGACGGAACGGGGAGGAAGGGTCAGCAAAATAAATCCGGCTAACGGGGCTGTTGTTTTTACAGCAACAATACCGGGTGTGGTTAGTAATGGCGAGGGTGGTTTATTGGGCATGGTGCAACACCCTGGTTTTTTAACCAACGGATTATTTTACGTGGTGCATAATTACAATACCGGCGGTAATTACCGGGAAAAGCTGGTACAGTTTAAATTTGAGAATGGCGCTATTCAACCGGTAATAAATTTGCTGGAAAATATTCCTGCTTCCAATATTCATAATGGATCAAGGCTTTGGATAAGTGATGATGCTGTGCCCAAAATTTTTATGACAACCGGCGATGCTGCCAACCAACCCAGTGCTCAAAACAATGCATCTGTATCGGGTAAGGTATTACGGTTTAATCTTGATGGCAGCATCCCCGCGGATAATCCTTATGCAGCATCGCCAGTTTGGAGTTTTGGCCATCGTAATCAACAAGGGCTTGTTGTAGCCAACGGTAAAATGTATGCCAGTGAGCACGGTCCCAACCTGGAAGATGAAATAAATATTATTGAAAAAAACAGAAACTACGGTTGGCCATCCGTAAATGGCCCCTGCGATCAACCCGCAGAAATTACTTTTTGTACAGCCAATAATGTAAAACCTCCCCTTTGGAGCAGCGGCAGCAGTACCATTGCAGTTTGCGGGTTAGACTATTATAACAGCAGCCTTATACCAACCTGGCAAAACAGTTTGGTCATGTGTACTTTAAAAGATGCCAGCTTACGGGTACTTACTTTAAGTAACGACGGGCTTTCGGTTGTTAACGAGCAAACTCATTTTAAAAATAAGTTTGGCCGCATCAGGGATATTTGTATTTCGCCTGCCGGAAGGGTTTACCTGTGTACCAGCAACGGGGGTAATGCAGATGTATTGGTGGAAATTTCTAAACCATAGCTATATCTTTGTAACTGTTACCTTAAAAAATAATTATGGATTCTGTTTACGCAATTGATGTTATACGAACGCCTATTGGAAAATATGGCGGCGCTTTAAGTGGCGTGAGGCCCGACGATCTGCTGGCGCATGTGATCAGCGTATTGGTAAAAAGAAACCCAAATATTGATGTGAATGCGATTGAAGATGTAATTGCCGGCGCTGCAAACCAAAGTGGCGAAGATAACCGCAATGTAGCCCGTATGGCGGCGTTGCTTGCAGGATTGCCAGCAACAGTTGCAGGTAATACCGTAAACCGTTTATGTGCCAGCGGACTGCAGGCCATCATGGATTGTACAAGAGCAATTGCCTGCGGCGATGGAGATTTGATGATAGCCTGCGGCGTGGAAAGTATGAGCCGGGCGCCATACGTAATTCCTAAAAGCACAACAGCTTTTGGCCGGGAGCAACAAATGGTTGATACAACATTGGGCTGGCGTTTTGTAAATAAAAAACTTGCTGAATTATATTATCCATATACCATGGGAGAAACAGCCGAGAATGTTGCCAAACGCTGGAACATAAGCCGGCATGCCCAGGATGAATTTGCATTTGCCAGTCAGCAGAAATACGAAAAAGCCTTTGCAGAAAATAAATGGCAGGATGAAATAACGCCGATACAGGTTCAGATAGGTAAAGATGTTTTTGATTTTGAAAAGGATGAGCATCCACGGCTTTCAAGTTTAGATAAACTGGCCATGCTAAAACCTGCCTTTGCAAAAGATGGAACGGTAACTGCCGGAAACAGTAGTGGTATTAACGATGGCGCAGCAGCAATGCTATTGGCAAGTGAAACAGCGGTTAAAAAATACGGTTTGCAACCCATGGCAAAAATTGTAAGTATGGCCGTTGCTGGTGTTGATCCGGCAATTATGGGTATAGGACCGGTGCCGGCAACTAAAAAAGCTTTGGAGAGAGCTGGCTTACAGGTAGCAGATATTGATCTGATCGAATTGAATGAGGCATTTGCATCGCAATCCATAGCCTGTATACATGACCTGGGGCTTGATCTGGAGAAAGTAAATGTAAACGGTGGTTCCATTGCACTAGGACATCCGTTGGGTTGTAGCGGGGTAAGAATTTCGACTACCTTATTGCATGAAATGAAAAGACGCAAAGCTAAATATGGCCTTGCTACCATGTGTATTGGCGTAGGGCAGGGCTCGGCAATTATTTTTGAAGGGTTATGATGTATTTGTTACGGAGGCTGTCAGGCTGAGCCTGTCGAAGCCGATACCAACAATCGAAACTTAAATTAACCCGCCTTCCACAAGCTCAGGCTTGACATCTTTTAAATGATAAGAAAGTTAGGTCAAACTGAATGCTTATAAATTTTTCAGGTAATCAGCAAGCTTTTCAAAAGCCACAACTTCCTGGTTGCCGGTTGCTAAATTCTTAACAGCACAGTTTTTTTCTTCCATTTCTTTACTGCCAATGATAATTACGAAAGGAATATTTTTCTTTTCGGCGTAGGTAAATTGTTTGCTGATCTTTGTTGCTTCGTGATACAGTTCACAGGCAATGCCGCTGCTGCGTAATTCTTGCATGATGCCAAACGCAAAAGCACTTTCTGCTTCTCCCATATTAAAGAATAAGGCCTTTGTGCTTACCTGCACATCTTGCGGAAATAAATTGAGTTCTTCCAGTACGTCATAAATTCTGTCTACGCCAAAACTGATTCCAACGCCAGGAATGTTTGGTACTCCAAACAAACCGGTGAGGTCATCGTAGCGGCCGCCACCGCCAATGCTGCCCATTTTAACTTCTTCGGGTGCTTTTGCTTCAAAAATAATTCCGGTGTAATAATTAAGGCCTCTTGCTAAGGTGAAGTCAATGCTTAGGTTTGTATTTTTAGTCTGCTTAAAAACAAAATCCACTTCTTCAATACCGTGTTTGCCAATTTCACTTGTACCGATCAAAGATCTTATTTGCGTTAGTTTTTCTTCATTGGTACCGGTGATGTTGAGATAGCTTTCAATGATCTTTATCTGCTCATCATTTAAACCACGCTGCAGTAATTCTTCTTTTACTTTTTCCAGGCCGATCTTATCTAACTTATCAATGGCAATGGTAATGTCGATCATTCCTGCCTGTCCGGCAGGCAGGTTATCTGCACCGCCACATAACTCTGCAAGCGCAACCAATATCTTACGGCTGTTGATCTTCAATTCATAATTCTTTAATCCAAGCCTAATAAAAACTTCGTGATAGATATTAGCCAATTCAACTTCGTTCAGCAAAGAAAGGCTGCCTACCACATCTGCATCGCATTGGGTAAACTCACGGTAGCGGCCCTTTTGCGGTCTGTCGGCACGCCAGACCGGTTGTATTTGGTAACGGCGATATGGAAAAGTTAGTTTGGTATGATTCATTGCAACATACCGGGCAAAGGGAATGGTAAGGTCGTATTTTAAAGCCCGTTCCGTAATATCACTGCTGCTTTTGCCTTCCAGTAATTTTTCAAAACCTGCTTTCGACTTTTCAATATTCTTTTCGTTGTTGATGCCATTGTTTAGGATCTTAAAGATGAGTTTATCACCCTCTTCTCCATACTTACCCATCAATGTCTCCAGGTTTTCCATGGCCGGAGTTTCCAAAGGCTGAAAACTGTATAACTCAAAAATATTTCTGATCACAGAAAAAATATAATTGCGCTTACGAACAACTTCTGCCGAAAAATCCCTGGTGCCTTGCGGTATAGATGGTTTGGTGCTCATAAACGTGAATCGTGAGTTTATTATGTTGTATACTTTTTAATGATGTTGTCGCAGTTCTTGTTAATAATTTCAAATACTTCGTGGTAATGAATTTCCGGTCCACTCCATGGGTCGGGTACATCCTTTTCTTCACCTGGAAAAGATTCTTCCAAAAACAAACTTACCTTTTTTGGGTTAAAATTATGTTTGGCAATTCGCCGCATATCTTCCAGTACATCATCAGCCATGGCATAAATAAGGTCGTATGCTTCAAAATCGGCCGCTGTAAACCGCCTGCTTCTTTGTTTGCAAATATCAATTCCGTTTGCCGCAGCTACTTTTATGCTAAGTTGATGCGGAGGTTCACCGGTATGATAGCCGTTTGTTCCTGCACTATCAACCTGCCAGTTCAATCCAGCCTTTAATACTTTTTCCTGTAAAATTCCTTCGGCTAAGGGGCTGCGGCAAATATTACCGAGGCACACCATTAAGATCTTCATGGGGCAAAGATAAGCTTCAAGCTACAAGACACAAGGGGGCAAGTATTAGTGCATAAACTTCTTTTCCATAATGCTTATCCCTTGCGGCTCTTCACTTGTAGCTTCATTTATAACTTTCTCTTTTATGGAATTATCAGGCTTCTTACATCTAACTGTTGAACACGGCGCCGGTTTTGATTTTATTTTTTCACATCAAAACCAACCAGACATGAACAAGCATATGATCCTGAAAAGTGATATCCTTGATATCATTTTCGAAAAACGTAACAAATTATATGGGGCTTACGATCTACGGAAGTTTTACCCAACCCGCCTGAAAACGGCATTGGGATTTATGTTTATCACCACCTTGGTATTTTCAGCCTTTACATTAATACCTGAAAAACGCAATGCTTTAATAACAAAACCATACATATTTGCAGAAACAGAATTGAAAAAAGTAAATGATAAACCTAAAGAACCTGAGCAGAAAGCG
>JANOUJ010000176.1:0-12445 GCA_031416815.1 Chitinophagaceae bacterium | reverse complement strand
GCATTTCATAGCATCCTGCACGTTTGTTCCTTTAAAGAGCTCATCGATCAATATCAGCCACTTTTTGCCATCGCTTATTTTGGTGATGGTTGCTTTAATGCGCTGTACTTCGTTGTAAAAATAACTTTCGCCTTTGCTGATATTATCTACCACGTTTATATTACTAAGCATACCATCAAACAAAGTGAGTTTCATTTGCTGCGCCGGTACACCCATACCGATATGCGCCAAAAAAACACAAGCCCCAACTGATTTAATGAAAGTACTTTTGCCGGCCATGTTGGCGCCGGTTAAAAAAAGAAAATTTGTTTTTTGGTTAAGCACCACATCATAAGCCACGGGCTGCTGTACCAACAAATGATACAAACCTTTTGCTTCAATAACCGGTTGATCATTTTGCACAAATTTCGGAAACACCAAACCAAATTTTTGTACCGCCCGGGCCATACCATACCAGGCATCGATCTGTGCATACAATATTACGAGGTCGAGCATATTGTGCTTATAACCGTAACGTATAAAATGTGCCAGCTCCAGCTTTTGTGCATTGGTTATCTCATCAGAATTTTTATACTTTTCTACGATCTTAAATTGATCTTTTGTAACGATCTTTTCAATGGCTGTTAAAATTTTTTGCAGCGGTGCAGGAATATTTTCTGCTAAAAAAAGCTGCAGCAAATGCTGGAAACCTTTGATAAAATCAAAGCAATGTTTTGCAGAATAAGTTACCAATGCAAAGTCTGGACCATGCAGCAGTTTATAGCTGTATGCCTCTACAGATGATGGGTGTGCAGGAATGGTACTGATTTGGGAATCGAAGAATTTTTCCACCACCATAACAGTGCCATTGGTTATGTGTTTGGGCCATCGCTGCTGATGTTTAATGATAAGCTGTAGGGTCTGCTGCACAGCAACGATCTCTTCCTGCGTTTTTAATGCTGTGGAAAAATTGATCTTCAATTGTTCGCTACCATGCGCTGTGCTGCACAAATCAAGCCTGCCAAATACCGACATGTCTTCACCACTGTTGAACATTAAAAGATCGGCGAGTGTTGTTTTGTCTATATCCATGCCCCTAATCCGCCAGCTGGCGGAGAATTTTATTTTTTATCTTGTAAA
Organism: Chitinophagaceae bacterium; assembly: GCA_031416815.1. Taxonomy (GTDB): domain Bacteria; phylum Bacteroidota; class Bacteroidia; order Chitinophagales; family Chitinophagaceae; genus Ferruginibacter. The sequence goes on along the minus strand of JANOUJ010000176.1, from coordinate 11,326 downwards.
TAATAATCGTTTTCCTTTTATTGATTCGTCAAATGCTCCATTACTATAAACCATATTGCCACTCACAAAAGTCCTTTCTACAGATGCAGGAAACGTAAAATTCTCTAAAGGACTCCAACCGCATTTGTATAAAATATTTTCTTTGGTAACGGTTGAAGGCGCATTGTTATCAACTACCACCAGATCGGCAAAATAGCCCTCACGTATATAACCACGGTTACTAATTTGGAAACAATCAGCAACCGCATGGCTCATTTTTTCTGCAATTTTTTCCAGGCTGATTCTTCCTTCTTTCTGATAGTGCAACATTAACAATAAAGGATGCTGAACCAGCGGTAAGCCGGCATGCGCTTGCTCATAAGGCCCCCTCCCATCCTCCCACAGTGGGGGAGGGGATGAACTCAGCGAAGTTGAGCCGTATCCTTTTTCTGCGAGAGTATGTGGTGCATGATCGGTAGCAATCACATCCAGCCGGTCATCCAACAAGGCTTTCCATAAGGCCTCTTTATTGTGAGCAGCTTTTATGGCTGGGTTACATTTTATTTTATAGCCCAGCTGCTCATAATCATCAGCCGTAAAATGCAAGTGATGCACACATACTTCTGCAGTAATTCTTTTCTCTTTTAACGGCATCATGTTGCTAAAAAGCTGTAACTCTTTTTCCGTACTGATGTGCAGGATGTGTAAACGGCTGCCATATTTCTGTGCAAATTTTATGGCGATGAGGGAAGACTCAAAACAGGCTTCATCATCTCTTATCAACGGATGATCATAAGCAGACAATGCGCCTTTCGCATTTTTAATTCGTTCGTAATTGGCTTTAATGATACGTTCATCTTCACAATGCGTAGCTATCAGCATTTCACTTTCCCGGAAAACTTTATCCAAAGCGCTGTGACTATCCACCAACATATTGCCCGTGCTGGCGCCCATAAATATTTTCACACCACAAACATTCTTTTTATGGTCATTCATTTTTAATACTTCATCAGCATTGTTATTGCTGGTACCCATAAAGAATGAGTAATTCGCCAGTGATGTATTGGCTGCAATCGTATATTTATCTTCAAGTAACTGCGGCGTTAATGCATTGGGGATGGTATTGGGCATTTCCATAAAACTGGTTACGCCACCAGCCACAGCTGCTTTGCTTTCGGTATAAATGGTTGCCTTGTGTGTAAGGCCGGGCTCACGAAAATGTACCTGGTCATCTATCACGCCCGGAAAAAGATGCTTGCCCTCGCCGTTTATCTCGGTCACCTTGAATTTTGTTTCAATACCTGCTGCAATTTTGTCGATCCTTTCCCCATTTGTTAATACATCCAGTGATTGAATTTTTCCTTCATTTACGACCTGTATGTTTTTAAAAAGGTATTTTTGCATAACTTGATTACTAATATCTGTCAAACTAAAATTATCTGATGCAATTTATTAAAAGCTTATTCAAACTATTGTTTTTTATTTGCCCCGCATTTGCAACAGCACAATCTACTTTTTTAACTCCCGGATCAAAAGATGTGCATTTTGTTGACCGCATGGAGATAAAACAGCAAAGAAATACCCATCTTAATTTTTCATCTGTTCGGCCATTTAACCGAAAATATATTGTGGAACAGGTTGAGTTTATTGACAGTGCCCGCCTTGGTTACATTGACACGGTTACCCAACGGGATAAATATGTGGAATGGAACAGCCAGGGACTTACTGACCTGGATGAATACAACCTTACAAGCTTTTTAATGAACAACACCGAATGGGTGACCGGACCCAAAAAAGATTTTTTAAGCAAGCGCCCTTTGCTCAAAACCTTTTATAAAACAAAACCTAATTTTTTAGAAGTAAAAACAAATAATTTTTTCCTGGCGGTGAACCCCGTTTTTCAATATTATACGGGTATTGAAACTGGTTATAATAAACCGATCTATTTAAACAGCAAAGGCATTACTGCCAGGGGCACTATTGGAAAAAAGATAGGCTTCTCCACTTACATGACGGATAACCAGGAAAGAGGGCCACAGTTTTTTCAGCAGCAGGTAACAAGCCTGAGAGCTGTCCCTGGTAATGGTTTTTACAAGCCATTTAAAGTAAACGGCTACGATTATTTTGATGCCCGTGGTTATATAACTGTACGGGCAGGCAATGCCATTGATATTCAGTTTGGGTATGATAAAAATTTTATTGGCAATGGTTACAGGAGTTTATTTTTAAGCGATTGGGGTAATAGTAATTTGTTCTTAAAACTCAACACCCGTATCTGGAAGATAAATTACCAGAATATATTTATGGAGCTGATGCCACAATTTAAAAAAGCGGGTGACACGTTGCTTGACCGTAAATATGCCGCCATGCACCACCTGAGTATGAATGTAACCAAGTGGCTGAATATTGGTTTATTTGAAGGTGTGATCTTTGGCCGTAAGAACCGTTTTGATTTTCAATACCTGAACCCGATCATTTTTTACAGGCATATTGAAGGCACAGTGGGCAGTCCCGATAATGCCATTGCAGGCTTTGATTTTAAAGCCAATATCGCCCACAGGGCACAGTTGTACGGACAATTTTTATTAGATGAATTTGTTCTATCTGAAATAAAAAGGAATACTGGTAACTGGGTTAATAAATATGGCATTCAGGTTGGCATTAAATATCTTGATGCATTTGGATTACCCAACCTTGATATACAATTGGAAGCAAATCGGGTGAGGCCTTTTACTTATACGCATAACGATACCATTTCTAACTATACGCATTACAACCAGCCGCTTGCACATCCGCTAGGCGCTAACTTCCAGGAATTTTTGGGTATTATTCGATACCAGCCTGCTCCAAAGTGGCATGTGTATTTACAAGGCATTTATTATTACAAGGGGTTGGATAGTGCGGGTGTAAATTTCGGAGGTAGTATTTTCAGGGATTACAGTACCCGGAGCAGGAACGACGGATTTAAAATTGGCAGCGGCGATAAAGCAACTGTTTTAAATGCTTACCTGCAGGTATCTTATGAAATAAGAGAAAACATTTTCTTTGAAGTAAGCGGTCTTTATCGTCATGCTAAAACATTGCTTAATCCAACCGCCACCACAACCACCATGTTTACAGGTGGTATAAGGATCAATATGTTTAACAGGAGATATGATTATTAACGGCTTTTTATTCTACCGATAAAGAAAAAAAGACTGAACGGGAATTGATCTTATCAATTACGCTTGAATATTTAAGGTTTTGATCTCTGCTGTGTAGATTTCCAATGCCCCAGCCCATTTTAATTTCGGGTGTTAATACAAACATGGGAAAATAAAAATGGAACCCCAGTCCAACCTCTGCACCGTAATCAAACTTTCGCAGCTTTATTTGCTCCTCGGCTTTCCGGGCTCCGGCATTTGATGCCAGGTCGTACTCTATTTTACCACCAGCGATCATGTAGACTTTAAAATTATTGATACGGTCGCTGCTGAATTTTATCTGTACGGGAATACTCAGCGAAATGGATTGGGTTCTTTTCTCCGTAACAGAGTCTTCTCCTGCCGGTTTATCGGGATAGCTGAGGTTATACAAAAAATTACGTTCGGTAAAAGTAAGATTAACGGGATAGGTTCGCAGGTCGAAATGTTTGCCCAACCTGAAATTAACAAGCCAGGCAAGGCTTACACCGGTACTGTTAACGCTTTCTATAACAGTAATGCTGTCTAATGGTGGGTTTTGTACGGTTTGCAAAAACACAGGGTGGTGCGTAAAAGCAAAATGCGACCGGTTTGCGCCGAGCGTAATCCCAAAGCGTATCAGTTTTTCGTCGTGATCTTCCTGGTTAAGCTCCCTTATTTGCGCAAAGCCAATTAAGGGACAGAAGAGAACAGCTATACCGATGTTAATTATTTTTCTCCGCAATAAATACTGCATATGCCTAAGCTCAGTGGTTTAGTGTAAGTATTTTTATATCCCAGGTTATCCAGGATATCTGTAAAATGTTTCCCTTCAGGGAATTTTTGAATTGATTCGTCGAGGTATCGGTATGCGTCGCGGTTTTTAGAGAATATTTTACCTGCCACGGGGCAGATGATCTTCATGTAAAAATTATAAAAAGCTTTTACAACGGCAGACCTTGGTTTACTGAATTCCAGCACCACCAGTTTTCCGCCGGGTTTTAGTACCCGCAGTATTTCGGATAAACCTTTTTCCAGGCTTTCAAAATTACGTACGCCAAAAGCCACAGTTACCGCTTCAAACGAATCATTTTTAAAATTTATTGTTTCACAATCGCCATTTAACAGGTCAATACTGCCTGAAAGCCCTGCCTTTTCTATTTTTTTTCTGCCAAGTTCCAACATGCCGTCGCTGATATCAATACCGGTGATCTTATCAGGATTTAATATACCAGATGCCATGATGGCAACGTCTGCTGTACCGGTTGCCACATCTAATATTGTTTTTGGCTGATCTTTTAGTAATTGATTAATGGCTTTCTTTCGCCAGCGGATATCGATACCGGCGCTTAAAAAACGGTTCAAAAAATCATATCGAAAAGCAATATCGTTGAACATGCCGGCAACCTGCTCTTTTTTAGCAAGTGCTGAATGCTTATAAGGTACAACCGTATCGTGTGCAAAATCTGACATGGGTTGCAAATATACGTGGTTTTTATAGAGATGGATGGTGGCTAAAGACTGGATACTGGATGCTTGATACTGGATTTGGATGCTGAATACGAGTTTTATAGCATGAAGCTTGACTTTATGATACAGGTTTTTTAATTTGTTAATTATTCATTAATTAAGTCTGGTTTATGAGTTACAAAAAATTAGAGATTTGGATATTAGCCAGGGAGGTATCAATTGAAATTCATAAGATGACTTTTACACTTCCCAAATTTGAACAGTTTGAAGAAGCTCAACAAATTAGAAGATCGAGCAAAACGGTAAGAAGCTGTATCGTTGAAGGTTATGGAAGAAGAAGATATAAAGCCGACTTTATAAAATTTTTAATATACTCGTTATCATCTAATGATGAAACTATAGATCATCTTGAAACACTTTTTGAAACTGAATCTCTTAAAGATGGAGCTATATACAACACATTGCACTCAAAACTGGAGCTGCTAGGAAAAAAGCTTAACAATTTTATACAGGCTGTCGAAAGAGATCATAATGAATTCAAGCCTTAACAGAGCGTTTCCAGCATCCAGAATCAAGTATCCAGTATCTTTGCCCTATGCAGATCAAATCAGCCAAATACGTAATCAGTAGCCCCGATTTTGAAAAATGCCCTTTGCCCGACAGGCCCGAGTATGCTTTTATTGGTCGCAGCAATGTGGGCAAATCATCGCTGATAAATATGCTTTGTGATAATGATAAACTGGCAAAAACTTCCGGCTCGCCGGGAAAAACACAATTACTGAACCATTTTGAAATTTCTTCGGCGCCAACACCCAAGGCAAACCAAACGGGCCCGGTTGCTGGTGGTACAAAAAGAACGGCCTGGTACCTGGTGGATCTTCCCGGTTATGGTTTTGCCAAGGTGAGCATTAAAAGCCGTAACCGTTGGGAGCAGATGATCGAGAATTATTTACGCAAAAGAGAAAATCTTACAATCGTGTTTGTTTTGATTGATGCCCGGCATAGCCCACAAAAAATTGACCTGGAGTTTTTACTGCAATTGAGAACCTGGCAGGTGCCTTTTTGCCTGGTATTTACAAAAAGCGATAAGGAAAACCAAAGTGTAGTAAGTAAAAATGTAAAAGCTTTCCTGGAGGCGATGAAAAAAAACTGGCAGTTTTTGCCACAGCATTTTGTAACCAGTGCTGTAAAGAAAACCGGTAAGGCAAAAATTCTTTCCTTTATTGAGGAAACAAACAAGAGTTTGGAAAGTAAGGCGGATTAAAGTTTGCTGGCTGTATTTCTGCAAATACAAACCTACTGAATTTTTAGAAATATTATTTTAGTTCACCACCTTATTGGCGCAACTGCTGCTGGCAAAAGCTTCCGGTTTGGCTTTAAAGGCAAAGCCCATTCCCAGAATGTAGCCCATGGCTTCCCGTAAAGCTTCATTACTTTTAAACTGCGGGTTGGTGTTGATGTCAGCGTGTACCTCCATATCCACATCATACACTGTGAACAGGTCGCAGAGTTCATAAGCAATTTCAATACTTTTGGCCACTTCAACCAGCATCCTTTCTTTAATGCTGTATTTGAGCAAGGTTTTTTCGTTGTGAATGAACATGAATCCGCCATGCCCTTCACGTAAAAAAACAATGACAGTGGCAAACTCAGTTTCCTTGCCCTTTACCTGGCTGTCGGTACCAATACAAACTTTTAGATGATAACCAGCTGTTGTTTCTCTTTTGATGGCCTGTTCAACAGCTTCTTTAATGTGCAACTGGATGGGGTCTCCGTTAAATTTTCTCCATAACATAAAAATGGGTTTTTTAAAGTTACGGATAAAAAGCAATAAAAACCCCCTCCGCCCCCTGAAGTGGGAACTGGGCAACAGTAAAATAATTTAAGAGATAATAAAGACTTAACAGTTAGCAATTAGAACAGCTCCTACATTTTTGATATCTAAGTTCCCCCTTCAGGGGGCGGAGGGGGCATGGATATAGTCAATAAAAAAGGGGGCAGCCCCTAACGCTACCCCCCGACTTACACATGAATCTACCTTACTGTCTTATAATGCGTTCTGTTTGATTTTGAATGTTGTTAAAAAACTGAATGATGTACATACCCCTTGACAGGTTTGAAACATTTACACGATTAGTGCCTTTAAGCCCTTTACCCATGCTGATCATTGCACCATTCATATCGGTTATCCTGTATTGATAATTTAGATCGGCATTAATGGTTATCTCATTGTTTACCAATGTTGATACCCTAAAAAGCCTTTGATCACTACCTTCTGCCTTCAATGCTATTGTATTTGAATATACAGTTTGGTCTATTACCGAAGTAATTTTTAAACGGTAAAAAACAGTGCTGTTCTTATAAGGCAGGTATGAGAATTTTGTTGAAGTTGCTCCCGCATCTGCCAGTTTGGTAAAGTTGGTACCATCGTTTGATGTTTGTATCTCGATGGTTTTAATGGGTTCGTCTGCCACAATGTTCCAGCTCAGGTTATGCTTAGCTTTGTCAACAGTTCCACTGAGACGTACGTCACGTATGGGTAAACTACTGAATGACCCTGCAATCGTATAAGAACCTAAACTTCCATAAGCGCCCACATTGTTGTTGCCTGCGCCAAATATTTTTATATAGTAAGTGCCTGCATTTAATATGGTATCTACAATAATACTTAGTGTCGTCAACGGATCGTATGTTCTGATAAGTGTTGCAGATGAATTATACAATTCAAAAGCAACATCCAGGTTTGCGCCTATCCCGTTTGCCTGCACATTAAAAGGAATTGCTGTTAAATTAAAATTAGTATTGGAGTTTAAAGTAAATTTAAAAGCATCTTTATCTGAATTGGTGCTTATAGTTCCATTTACATTAAAATTTGCCACAAGTGACTGGGTACTGCTGTTAAGTGTGTCAGCATAATCATCAGTACGGTAGCCAAATCCATTTTGTGTTGTAATAACGGTAAGATTATCCTGTCCGTAATTACAACCGTAGGGTGTTGGGCCATTATTCCATGTACTCAAATTTCGTGAAAAGCTATTTCCCATTACTGGAGCCCAGCCTGTTTCGCCAGCACCGTAACCTGTGTTGTAGGGCTCAGTAGGTGTAAAACAATCTAACCCGTATTTCGACTGATGAGATAACCCAACAGTATGGCCGCTTTCATGCGAAATACTTTCGCCGACCTTTTTTGGGCTGTTAGGTCCCAGCCTGTCGCTGAAAACAAAGGCCGGTGTATCATCTCCCCACGTAAAAGAACCAACATAAGCTACTCCGCCATATCCCGGCGTCATCCAGCTGCTTGTTGAAGTAATTATTATACGCATACGCCTATTATACGGTGCAGCTAAAAATGCGGCTGAATCTGTTGTAATATTTACATTAAACGGGCGAAAATCTTCTGCAACCCGGTTAAAGGCTTCTGTAATTTGTTGGTAGGTCATCGTTGATGCTGCGCAATTAATCGGAAGACCATTGTTCCATACAGAACTTTGTACATAGTGCCCGTCAAAATCAAGAAATATTGTTGCTGATGCTGAAGGATAGCTATTTAATACCGGTGTACTAAAAGACTTATTTGATAAAAGGCATATGGCCGTAAAAATCAGTAATGTAAAAAGCTTTTTCATTTCATAGGATTTTAGTCGGATAGGTGGATTGGATATGGTTGGATTATTTTTTAGGTTAAAGTTGTGTGCAATCCTGAATTACACGGTCTGTTTCCATTTTAATTAGTTGATAATTGCCTGATGCATTTCTTTTCAACTCAAATCCATCAAAATAATTTTTATTGATGATACGGCCGAGGTAAGTAATGCTGCCATCATTCAGTGTTATTTTAGAAACACTGAAAATAGTATTGGAATAATCAGGAGATACAATTACTGCTGTTTGCAGGTGGGCATATTTTACAAGATTGCTTGTTACATTGCCTGAAAAAGTAAAATTATCGGAAAATGAAAGGCTAATAACTTGTCCGGGAGAGGCATTAAATACTTTTGACAATTCCTGTTCACTACAATTAATTGTGGCCGGAAAATTATTAAATTGTTGGGGCTTGGGATTGTTGTTTTGAGAAAAACCCGTCATGGCTATAAAAGTTAACAGCACAGACAATGCATAGGGCGCATAGCGTTTCATAGGATTCTAATTTGGTTTCTTGGTAGTTGGATTAAATGTTCTGATTATTAAAACGCCATTGAAGAAACTTTATTATGTTATTAACAAAATAATTTGCAATTACGTATACCTACGATTTACAGAAACGTATAATTACTATAGGCATGCGAAATTAATACTGGCCTGTACTTAACATTACCAGGGTGCAGGCTTCCAAAGTTTTAATATTGTTATTACGGGCAAGTTCGGCAAGCTCATCATTCTCTGTGCCGGGGTTAAAGATTATTCTTTTGGGGTGGAGGGAGATGATATAATCGTAATATTGTTTCTGATGAGCAGGATTTAAATAAAGCGTTACGGTATCTATTTCTGCTACAGGTATTTTTTCAGTTTCGATGTTTGTACCGGCGACCATTCCCTTTTTTTTGCCAATGGCAACAATGGGATGTTGATTATTCTTCAGGCGGTTTATAGCCAGGTAACTGTAGCGTGATGGATTATCAGACGCCCCCAGTACCAATGTTTTTTTCTTTTTCATGCTAATTTAAAAATCTTGTTCTTACTTCAGGTGTGGGTATCATACAGGATTCTTTCCTACCGAACCATTTGTACCGGTTTTTGGCTATCCAGTTATAAATACCATCCCGTATAAACTTAGGAACAATAATTAAGCCATAACACAATGGCCAAATCCCTCTCAGGTGCCTGCAGACTTTTAATGCAGCAGTAGATCGCTGATGTGCCTTTCCATTGTCTATAAAAACAAAAGATTCCATATCCTTTACCTGTAAATTATATTGCTGCAGTAATTTTTGTCCTGCTTCACTTTGCAGGGGTGCAAAACTGATATTAGCCTTTTTATTTCTTTTAAGGGTAAAGTTTACGGCGCTGTTGCAGAAGTTGCAAGCGCCATCGAATAATATTACAGGGTTACCATTCATAAAAACAAAGTTAGGGCTGATTACTTAAGCCAGTTTGGAATTTTGTATTTCATAATTTTAATTTTTATTTTAACAGTGCTAAGGGCCGTTGATTCATTTTTCTCACTTCATCAAAACATAGGCAAGTATAAAACACGGCCATGAAAGGTGCTGTAAAAAGTAATATCCAAAATGATCCTACAGGAATTGTTATTAAGGATGCTAAAGTAATCCAGTGATACGCAGATCTTGCTTTGCTTAATTCTAAAGTTCTGCGATAGTAAATATGTACCAACATACTGATCACCTGCCAGCCCCCCACTATAAAATACCCAAGCAAAAAGGTATAATCCCGGTTGATGATGGTTGCAATAGCAAAACCAGTAATTAAAATGATGCTGATCCAAACGTCAATTTTCTTAAATTTTTTCATAATTGTATATTTTATATTTTCAGATAATTTTGAAACTTCTTCCTCAAATAAAAGCCGGAATTTTCCAGCTTGGTTATTGCTCCTTTTAAAAGCTACTTAAAGAATTTCAACAGGCTGCCCAAAAACCAGCTCTCGTCTGCTTTTATCATCACATCCAGAACTTTATCGGCCTGGCCCCCAAATTTTCTGATGCCTGCTATTGTTTCAGTAAATTGCTTAACCTCTTTATCTTTTTTATCGCCATCTATCTGCTCCAACTGGGCGAGCAATTTAAGCATCGGATCCAGTTCCCTTTTTTTTCGCTCTTTAATAATTTGGGTGGCTACTTTCCAAATATCCTTTTCAGCAACAAAAAATTCTTTTCGTTCGCCAGGAATCAGCACTCTTTCTACCAGTCCCCAACCGATCAGGTCACGGGTGTTCATATTTACATTGCCGCGGCTGATGCTTAGCTGTTCCATAATATCATCCTGTGTAATGGGATCAGGACTAATGAGTAGCAGCGCATGGATCTGAGCCATGGTACGGTTGATGCCCCAATGCGTACCAAAGGCACCCCAACTGCTGATAAACTGTGCTTTTGCGTCGGTAAGTTTCATGATGGATCTTTTATACCACAAAGATAACACAGTTTTTGAATTTTCAAAACTTATTGAAAGTTAATCTTCTGCTTTTACAAAAGTTAATGGTTGAATGCGGTAAGCATTTACTTTTTTTCCATGCTGTATGGCGGGCTGCCACAAAGGTGCTTTTTCAATAACACGAATGACTTCTTCATCTAAAACAAATTCTACCGATTTCCTTAAATGTATATCTACACAGGCTCCTGAAGTATTTACTACAAAACAAACTTTAACGGTTCCGCCGTTTACAGATTTATCGCCCGCTTCCGGATCTATCGCTCCCGATAAATACCTGATCCAATCATTGTCGCCTTTTTTATACTGGGCCTCTTTGTCCACTTTATCAAACTTTTTATCATCTTTACCTGGTTCTTTCGGCAGTGTATCCGGGTTGATTGTTTCTATCAAAATACCGTTTTCGTATTTTTCTTCTAAAATTACCTTACCTGTATCATTAAAATAAAACCAGGTTTTTTCTTTTACATTATTGGCATAATAACCACTTGTAGTAATTGACCCATCAGGAGCATATTCATAAAAAGCCCCGTGCAATATTTTTAATAAAGAATCAGAATAATTTTTCACCCTTACCAACGGGGCTCCTAAATTATAATCAAGTCTTTG
>JANOUJ010000175.1:0-7014 GCA_031416815.1 Chitinophagaceae bacterium | reverse complement strand
TATAATATCAGATAAAGATATAATTATTTACCCCTATCTAAAAGACTTCTTTGTTTTCAATACTCAACGCTCCACTCGGGCATTTCTTCACCTGGTCAATGATCTGCTGTGTTTCTGCCTTACTCATATCAATCCATGGTTTGCGGCGTGGGTCAAAAACTCCTCCTAATCCCTTAACACAAATACCTGCATGTATGCAGATACCCGGTTTCCAGTTAATGGTTATTTCTCCGTTGCTGTAATGGAGTATATCAATTGGCATATAGTGTAATTTAACAGTAAAGCGTTGCGTAATTTACAATAAAAAGCGTTTTTTATGCATACTTTTACATAAAACCAAGGGGCATGATCTCAAAAATATCTGAGGGAATTACTATAAGCGTGGAAACCTATTATCAGCCGGAATATAGTAATCCTGTAAACAGTGAGTTTATGTTTGCTTACCGGATAATAATCGAGAACAACAATGGATTTCCCGTACAGCTTTTACGCAGGCACTGGTACATTTACGACAGCAATGGCAGCATGCGTGAGGTTGAGGGTGAGGGTGTGGTAGGTGTTCAGCCTCAGATAAATCCGGGAGAATCTTACCAATATGTAAGTGGTTGCAACCTGCGTTCAGAGATTGGTAAAATGAAGGGAACATACCTTATGGAAAACATTAATAATAAAAAATCGTTCGATGCAGTTATTCCCCCGTTTGATATGTGTGCCCCGTTCAAACTGAACTGATTTAACCTTTTTGGTTGCTGTTTTTGGCGTACCTTTACACTGTCAAAAGCAAGCAAATCCCGAGCGATTCTAAATTAACTTTACAACAAATTAATTTTAAGATTGTTAAGGAATTAATGTTCAGATAAACCGAAAATATCTACCATGGCAAAAATTACATTTTCAAACAGTAACAATGATTTTTATCAAAGTGTAAAAACTTCTGTAGAAGCCTATTTTGTGAATAATAATATTAAAAAGACGGGTGATTGGAGGTTATATATTAAGACGATAACCTTAGTAACCACAGCGTTGGTTTGTTATAGTTTATTGATGTTTGCCGGTTTACAAAACTGGCAAGCATTGTTGATCTGTGTAGTATTTGGAATCTCCCTTGCATCCATTGGGTTTAGCGTAATGCACGATGCCAACCACGGCAGCTATTCTACAAAGTCAAAACTGAACGATTTTTTGGGATTGAGTTTAAATGCACTTGGGGCAAGTTCATACCTGTGGAAGCAAAAGCACAACATCATACATCACACATATACGAACGTAGATGGTATTGATGACGATATTGCAAAAAGCCCCATCATCCGTCATTGCGAATCTCAAAAATGGGTTCCTGCACATAAGGTTCAATATCTGTACCTGTTGCCGGTTTACGCCTTGTCAACTATTTTCTGGATATATATCATGGATTTTACAAAATATTTTTCACGTAAAATATTTACAACAGAGGCCTGGAAAATGTCAACCAAAAACCATATCATTTTTTGGGTAACCAAGATATTATACCTTACTTTTTACGTTGTATTGCCCATGATGGTTTGGGGTTTTGGCCCCTGGCTGTTAGGATATTTTGTTTTGAATGCAGTAATGGGTTTAATATTATCACTTGTGTTTCAACTGGCACACGTTGTTGAAAACACAGAATTTGAGCATGTTGCTTTAGATGCAACGAAACATGTTGAAAGTGCGTGGGCCGAGCACCAGATGAGGACTACAGCAAACTTTGCCATGGGAAATAAAGTAATTTCATGGTTTGTAGGCGGCTTGAATTACCAGATCGAACATCATCTTTTTCCTAAAATAAGCCATGTTCATTACCCACCGATCAGTAAAATAGTGATGGAAAAATGCCTGGAGTTTAACCTGCCTTATAATAAATACGATACGATGTCGGAAGCTGTGGCTTCACACTTTAGGGTAATGAAACAACTGGGTAAAAAACCGGAGCACATGATGCAGCAGGTGCAGGCAGCATGATAATTAAGGTTTGTATTTAGCTTGTTGAAAGATCAGTTCAGCATCTGTTTCCATTAATTTTTGTAACGGATATTTGGGATTCTTAGCCATGAATTTTTTTACGATCTGCCATCCGGCAAAGCTGCCAATGTTTCCCGGCGATCCTGCCCCCAGTTCCTGTGTTTTGGGCCCTTCTCCAATATAATTCTTGATGATATTGTTATCAATAGTTTGTAAAAAATTATTTTGTGCAAACAGATCCCACACAGCCTTTTCATGTTCATAAACTCCTTTTAACTGTTCTGTTGTGTAACCGATCAATTTATGCTCTTCTGTTTTAGGCAACAGTTTGCTAAGTGCATAAAGCCGTTTTCCTTTTTCCACCATTTGTTGTACAAGCGGTTTATCATCCATTTTTTCGGGATAGAGATCGTTCATTATATTCTGCACACAGTTTATCGCAATATAGTCCGGTTCAAACCGGTTACTGATGTATTCCGGATAAGTTTCCTGCACCAATGCAGACCTGTATAAAGAAAAGTTTTTACCCAGGTGATGTTGCAGGCCAATGATAATGGCATCATCAGAAAGTATATCTCCATAACCATCCAATGGTCCAATATAGGTAATGATCAGTTTCCTGTCTATAAAAGCTGGAAAATAATGCTTAACAAACTGTAAGGCCTGCTTTATTTCTTTTTCATAACGAGTAAAATCTTTAAAAACTTTTTGTGCACTATCATAAACCGGTTTATAAGCAGCAATAAAACCCAGCACATAATCTGCGGCGGTGTCGGCCGACCATTTAGGGTCTGAATTTAAAATGGTAGATAAATAATTTTCTCCAAAAGAAGGGTATTTGGCAAGAAGCTGATCAAAATTTGATGTAAAATTTATGCTGTCAAGTTTAAAGAGTTCCTGCTCAAAACGTTTGGTATTTAGCTCAACCTTTATATCGGATACATTGGGTGTATTATCGCCGGTGTTGCAGGATAACAACAGGCTGCATGTAATAAGAAATACAAAAACTATTCTCATTTTCTTCATTTAACTTTACAAGTATAAAAAATTATTTCTAAACATAAAGTTAAGCCCGATTAAGGGTTTGGGGCATGAAAATATTTTTAGCGCAGCAAAACTATCACATCGGCAATTTTGAAAGCAACACTCAAAAAATTATCCATGCAATAGAAACTGCTAAGCAGCAGGGAGGCGACCTCATCGTTTTCAGTGAGCTAAGCGTTTGTGGTTATGCTCCCCGTGATTTCCTGGAGTTTGAAGATTTCATCAACAAAAGTTATGCAGCCATTGATGTAATAAAGCAACACGCCGATACCATTGGTGTGTTGGTTGGCGCTCCCGACCGTAACCCTGTAAGAGAAGGAAAGGATCTTTTTAACGGAGCATTTTTATTGCACGAAAAAGAAATAAAAGCGGTTGCCCACAAAACCTGTTTGCCTAATTACGATGTGTTTGATGAGTACCGTTATTTTGAGCCAGCATATGAGTGGAACATCATGAAATTTAAAGGAAAAAGACTGGCTGTAACCATTTGTGAAGACATATGGAACCTGGGCGATAACCCTTTGTACCGCAATTGCCCGATGGACGAATTGATGAAGCAGCAACCGGACGTGATGATCAACCTATCTGCATCGCCATTTGATTATACGCATGATGAAGACCGGAAGGCCACAATAAAATCAAATGTGATAAAATACAAGTTGCCTTTGTTTTATTGCAATGCCATAGGTAGCCAGACAGAAGTTGTTTTTGATGGTGCTTCGCTGGTATTTGATGCTGCGGCCAATCTTTGCGGTCAGTTACCGAGGTTTGATGAAGCCATGCAATCTTTTATTTTGAATGATGACGGAACTATTGATTCGGCTGTAATAGAAACTGCCAGCCGCATGCCCGATAAAGAACTGAATCCGGTTGCTTTGGAAGAAAACCTCAACATTGAATTGGTGCATGATGCGATCGTATTAGGCATCAAAGATTATTTTTCCAAGATGGGTTTTACCAAAGCTATACTCGGCAGCAGCGGCGGCATTGACAGTGCTATTACACTTGCACTGGCCTGCACCGCTTTAGGAAAAGACAATGTGAGAGCTGTATTGATGCCTTCGCAATATTCTACATCCCATTCCTTAAAAGATGCAGAGCTGTTGAGCATGAACCTGGGCAATCCTTACGATATTATACAGGTTGAAAATATTTATAACGGCTTTTTAAATGAACTGAAACCAATTTTTAAAGATCTGCCTTTTGGTATTGCGGAAGAAAATATACAGAGCCGTACCCGTGGAAATTTGTTGATGGCCATTGCCAATAAGTTTGGTTATATTTTATTGAACACTTCCAACAAAAGCGAACTGGCAACAGGCTATGGTACACTCTATGGCGATATGGCAGGTGGCATCGGCGTTTTAGGCGATTGTTATAAGTTGCAGATCTATGAGCTTGCAAAATATATCAACAGGAATAAAGAGATCATCCCAAACAACATCATTACGAAGGCACCCAGTGCAGAACTGAGGCCCGGACAAAAAGATTCAGACAGTTTACCGGAGTATGAAATTCTTGATAAAATTTTATACCAATACATTGAAAGAAGACAAGGCCCGAATGAAATAAAAGCGCAAGGTTTTGATGCGGCATTAGTAGACCGTGTTTTAAAAATGGTGAACATCAATGAATACAAACGCAACCAGTTTTGTCCCATCATTCGTATTTCTCCGAAGGCTTTTGGAGTTGGTAGAAGGATGCCGATCGTAGGCAAGTATCTGACTTAAATAATTATTTTTTGGCCGGTATCTGTTTTAGTGACAAAACAGGCCACCATACCATGTATATTTCAATGATTAAAAAAGGAACCACCCAACACAGCCATTCCCCGGTGATCCTTTTTTCTGTAAGCGTATCAAGAAAAGGAAAGAATCTATCGTAACCCAGCAAAGAAAATATCCTGATGAATACAAAAGCCAGGGCAGCTGTATAACTCCTTACCATAAACTGGCGGTGAGCTTTGATGTTTCTGCGCCTTATGGCCCACCAGGCTGCTGCGGTGCAGAAAAACCAAAAACCAAATAACAGATAAAATGCCAAGCGAAACCCCGCAGGGCTTACAATCATACATCAGGTTATACGAAAGGCGCATATGGCTGCAATTAGCGAACCGATGATAAATATTTTCCCGCCATGCGGTGATAACTCATGTGTTTTGTGCGGAAATTATTCCAGAATTGTATAGGCCCCAGGAATAATGAAGCCGTTGCCCCGGCAATATGTCCAATGAACCAGATCTTACTTTCAAAAAAGCCACGCTTGAAGTTTTCCGGGATATATCCCTTACTGTATTCAATAAAGGTCAGCACGTAAAAATAAAGCGACAGGCCTATGATAAATGTCCAGAAAAGGAACCAAAATATTTTTTTCCTGTTTATAGCTAACATGTTTCTATTGTTGTGTTAGACCTTCTCCACTACCACCGCCGTTCCATAAGACAATACTTCTGTAACCCCGTTCATTACTTCATTAGCATCATAACGCATATTGATGATGGCATTGGCGCCACGTTCATTTGCATGCTGTATCATTAGTTGGTAAGCTTCTTCCCGGGTTTTTTCGCAGAGTTCGGAATAGATCGAGATCTTGCCTCCAACCAGGGTTTGAAAGCCTCCCGCAATATTGCCAAAAATACTCCGGCTACGTACGGTAATACCCCTTATAATGCCCAGGTGCTTTGTAATGCGATATCCTTCCAATATGTTTGAAGTTGTTATTAATTGTTGATCTACCATAATTTTTTTGACTAAAGTTATATTGATTTTAACAAAGATTCGCCCCCTTCATAAAAACGGCTAAATTTTTGTTCTGTATAGTTCGTATTTTGCGAAGCCTCACCCCAACCCCTCTCCAGAGCAGAGGGAACCGGAAGACGAAAACGACAATAATAAAAGAGTAAAATAAAAATCAGAAAAATAAAAACATAATCTTCTCCATTTCCTTCCCGACGATGGTCCGGAGAGATAGAGGGGGCCAAACTTAAACCTATGGTTCAAACATCTGAAGACATCCGTTTGCTGAACGAAAAAATTACGCATGCATCGGGATTTGTAACCCGTATCAATGATGAATTAAGCAAAGTGATCGTTGGCCAGCAATCGATGATAGAAAGATTGTTGATCGGTTTGTTAAGCAACGGCCATGTTTTACTGGAGGGTGTACCCGGCCTTGCAAAAACACTGGCCATTAAATCGTTGGCGCAGGCCGTGCATGCCGATTTCAGCCGTATTCAATTTACGCCCGACCTGTTGCCTGCCGATGTGGTTGGTACCATGATATATAACCAATCGAAAAATGAATTTATGGTTCGCAAGGGCCCCATCTTCTCCAATTTTATTTTAGCAGATGAGATAAACCGGGCACCGGCAAAAGTGCAAAGTGCGCTGCTGGAAGCCATGCAGGAAAGACAGGTTACCATTGGTGATACAACTTATAAACTGCCCGAACCTTTTTTGGTGCTGGCTACTCAAAACCCGATCGAACAGGAAGGGACTTATCCCTTACCCGAAGCACAGGTTGACCGGTTTATGCTGAAGGTGGTGGTAGATTATCCCAGCAAGACTGAAGAACAATTGATCATTCGCCAGAATACATTGGGTTTAAGTTTTCTGCCCATAAATCCGGTTGCATCAACCAGCGAAATTTTAACGGCCAAAGAACTGGTGCGCCAGGTTTACCTGGATGAAAAAGTAGAGCATTATATTTTGGATATTGTTTTTGCAACACGCTATCCCGATAAATATAACCTGCCCAAATTGAAAGCACTGATCGGTTTTGGCGGATCGCCAAGGGCGAGTATAAATTTAGCGCTTGCAGCAAAAGCCTATGCATTTTTAAATAACCGGGCATTTGTTATTCCCGAAGATGTGAGAAGTATAAGTAAAGATGTTTTACGACACAGAATTGGATTGACTTACGAAGCAGAGGCAGAAAATGTAAATGTTGAACAGATCATAAATGAAATACTTAGAGTTGTAAATGTACCAT
>JANOUJ010000174.1:0-11015 GCA_031416815.1 Chitinophagaceae bacterium | reverse complement strand
GCCATCGCTTCTACCATTGAAAACTTTTCATCAACGGTATAAATTTTTGCATGATGAATGATCAGGTCGACTTTTTGGCGAAACTTACAGGATGAAATCAATTGGCAAAAGGCAATAAGCAAAAGGCAAATGGGAAGCAATTTTTTTAGTAACATGGTATCCTTTTAGTTTTCAAAAATAGGTAAATCAATTGAGGTACCCACTGTAACTATGCAAATTGGGCTCTGACAAAATCAGGCTCTAAAGCCCTCTCCAAATGGAGAGGGTTGGGTGAGGTTTCATTATCTTTACAACATGCAGTTCAACGAGATCATCAATGCCAAAATAAAAAACGATTCAGATCGTCCGCTCATGAAAAAGGACCTGTTTCCTGTGAGCGAAAGGCTTCAGAAATACCTGCATCAATATGGCCGCGATATTAAACTGCCTGTACAATACAAGGACCTTTTAAATTACCGCCACACCACCGCTTTACGAAACAAAAAAGGGAAACTTACACACTGGGAAACGGCTATTTACGATCTGAAGGAAATGGAATTCCTGAAAGAAGGCCTGATAAAAACCTATGCCGCTTTAAAAACCGAAGGTAACCTCAGTTTTATTAAACACCTGGATGTGGAGCGAATAGATTTTTGTGAATTTGGCAACAGCATGCCTTTTCGCATCCGGATCATCAACCGCATTAACGACAATTACGATCATTATTAGATTAAAGCCGAAGACGAATCACGCATTTACGGCCTGGAATTGGAAGAGCTGTTATGTCCTAACCGCATTACTTTTTTATTCCACAAAGGCACATTGGTTGAAGAACACATTGCAGGCATCCCCGGCGATGTTTTTCTGGAAGATTACTTATCACTACCCGAAACCAATAAAATAAGAATTGCCAAAGAGTTTGTAAAATTTAATGAGCGCTGTTTTGCAAGGTTGCTGGGCGATATGCGGAGCTATAATTTTGTAGTGGATATTACGCCCGATATTGAGGATTACCAATGCCGCCTGCGTGCCATTGATTTTGACCAGCAGAGTTATGAAGGCCGTAAAAACCTGTACCTGCCGCAGTTTTACCGGGAGAACTATGAATATGTGGAACTGGTTTTAAAAACCCTGAGCCCCGAAGTGATTGAGCAATACCAGATGGAAGAACAAACGGCTATGGCCTACCGTGCTTTTGCAAGCCGTAAACAATTGCTGGAATTGCTGAGCATTATGATCAAAGATGAAATATCTGAATACCACAAAGTAAAAATGCTAAAAGACGAATTAAACCTGCATTTTAAAACAAGCTATTTTTCCAAATGCAGCACCATGGGCACCATTGTAAAAAGGCAGTTAAAACTGGTTTTACAAAAACACCTGCAACAGATCGTTCCCGGTTAATGATTTTATTTCCCCCTAAGGAACGAAGGCCACAAAGAAATATTGATCAATGTTGAAATCCCTTTGTGTTCTCTGTGGGCCTGCATACCGGCAGGTAGGTTTGTGGGAGAATTTTTTATCTTTATTAGAGACTTATTTTATGTACAATAACGAAAAAACAAAGGCATTACAAAAGAAAACTGAAGAGTGGTTGATAACAACTAAGGCAGCAACCATTTCTGAAATAGTAAAAGATAATACAGAAGACCTCCGCAACTGCCTGCGCTTTCATGAATATCGCTATTATGTACAAAACGATCCGCTTATTAGTGATTTTGAATATGATACCCTCTACAAATTGCTGGAGACATTTGAAAAAGAAAACCCAAATGCCATTACGGTTGATTCACCAACACAGCGTGTGGGCAAAGGCCTGATAAAAGATTTTCCTAAAACGCAGCACCTTGTTCCAATGCTGTCTTTGGAGAATTCGTACAATGCAGATGACCTCCTCGATTTTGACCGCAAGGCCAGGGAACTATCGGGTCTGGATGAAATTGAATATTGTGTTGAACCAAAATTTGACGGTGCAAGCATTTCTTTGGTTTATGAAGATGATATGCTCATCCGTGGCGTTACCCGTGGAGACGGAGAAGTGGGTGATGAGATTACATTGAATGTAAAACAGATCAAATCTGTGCCGCTTTCTGCGAAATTCAGCAATTATGGTATTGAGCACATCGAGATACGCGGTGAAGTATTGATGAATAAAAATAATTTTAAGGCTTACAATGATGCATTGATCGAGGAAGGAATTCCACCACTGGCAAACCCACGTAATGCGGCAGCCGGCAGTTTAAGGATAAAAGACACTGCAGAAGTAAGCCGCCGCAACCTGGAAGCATTTCTATATCATGTTAGCTACGACCATGCTACGGCTGCCCAAGCCAAAACAGAAAACCCAAAACCCCAAACACATAGCGGCATGCTCGAAATGCTCTGGAACCTTGGTTTCAGAAGCCCAAAAAACGAAATGAAAGTTCTTAAGGGAATTGATGCTGTAATAGAACACGTACACGATTTTGAAAAGGGGCGTGATGATCTTGGTTATGAAATTGATGGCATGGTGATAAAAGTGAATGATCTGAAACTGCAGGACCGGCTGGGCATGACATCACATCATCCACGTTGGGCAATCGCGTTTAAATTTAAAGCACGACAGGCTACCAGTAAGTTATTGGCTGTAGGTTTTCAGGTTGGCCGAACGGGGGCAGTTACACCCGTTGCTAAAATTGAACCGGTGCAGGTTGGTGGTGTTACGGTTGGCAGCATATCCATCCACAACGAAGCGTATATCAAAGAAAAAGACTTGATGCTCGGCGATACGATTCTGATAGAGCGAAGCGGCGATGTGATACCGCAGATCGTAAAATCTTTTTCCGAACTCAGAAAAGGTGATGAAAAGAAAATAAAGTTCCCTACAGAATGCCCTATATGTAAAAGTGAATTGTATAAGCTGGAAGAAGATGCCGTGTGGCGCTGTGTTAACCTTACCTGTCCTGCACAAATTGTAGAAGGCATTATACATTTTGTAAGCAAGGATGCGATGGACATCAGAAGTTTTGGTGAAGCCAATGTGCGCAAGTTTTATGAAATGGGATTGTTGAATTCAATTCCGGATGTGTACAACCTGCCCTATGATGAAATTGGCAAACTGGATGGTTTTGGCGAAAGGTCTATAACCAAACTACAGCAGGCTATTGAGGCATCTAAAAAACAGCCGCTCAACAGGATCATATACGCATTGGGCATTCGCTATGTGGGCGAAACCACCGCCAAAACCCTGGCACACGCAGTAGCCCATCTTTTGCAATTCGCTGATTTTACTCAAGAACAATTAATGCAACTGGATGATGTGGGCGTAAAGGTTGCCAAAGCAGTATATACTTTTTTTCATAATGCAGACAACCTGCAATTATTGCAAAAGCTTGAAAAAATGGGTGTGCAATTAAAAAATGAAAAGAAAGGACTGGTTACCGGCGGAAACTTAACCGGGCAAACATTTTTGTTTACCGGCACTCTGGTGCAGTTAAAAAGAAACGACGCCGAAGCACTTGTGGAGCAGAATGGAGGTAAACTATTGGGCTCGGTAAGTAGTAAACTCAATTACCTGGTAGTAGGCGAAAGTGCGGGCAGCAAACTTGAAAAGGCAAAAAAGATACAAAACATAAAAATTATTTCTGAAGAAGAATTTTTAAAAATGTTACCTGCTAGTAAATAATAATATTATATTTGTTTGCTGCTCCTCCTGAATAACCCAGGAAAATTTCTTCTTCCCTATCAAAACTGACTAAAACAGTTTGTTATGATTAAAAAAAATTCCGGCGAAGTTTGGAAACAAATTCTTTTTACCGGACACAAACAGCTTCGAAAAAAATACGCTGTCTCATCTCATGGCAGGGCTGCCAGTTATAGTGATGATGTAATAAAAGATGGTAAATTACTGAATGGCTCTCTTACGTCAGGTTACAAAACGTTAAACCTGCATGTTGAGAACAGTAATGGCACTATTTATATTCATCGGGAAGTTGCAAAGCATTTTTGCAAAAAACCTGCGCCCAAGTACAAATATGTAATTCATGTTAACCACAAAAAGAAAGACAACATTTATAAAAACCTGAAATGGGCTACTTTGGAGATCGTAAGCGCTCACCAGCAAAACAGTCCTGAAAAAATTGCATATAAAAAGCGGCAGGCGAACAGGACTGTTGGCCTAAAATTAAATGCCACACAGGTTAAAACTATAAAGGATATCATCAAAGATCCAAAAAGGAAATTGACCTACAAAAAACTAGCTGCAAAATATAAAGTAAGCGAAATGACTTTATACCGCATAAAAAGCGGTGAGAACTGGGGACGAATCAAATAATTTAAAAGCTGAAGTTCGGGCAAAGGAATCTGTTGAAGCAGATTCCTTTTTTTTTATTTTGCTACATTCGCCCTGATCAATCCCTTCGTTATGCTTCAAACAACAACATTAAAATTCCTGAAAGACCTGAAAAAAAACAACAACAAACCCTGGTTTGATGACCACCGTATGCAATATGAAACAACCAGGACCGACTTTTATAGCATGGTTGAAAAGCTGATACCAGCCATCGCAACATTTGATGAACCCATCGGCAGGTTAACAGTTAAAGAATGTGTGTTTAGAATAAACCGCGATGTAAGATTCAGTAAAGACAAAAGCCCCTATAAAAATAATATGGCCTGTTATTTTAACAAGGCCGGTAAAAACGGACTTGGTGCTGGTTATTACCTGCACATAGAGCCAGGTAAAAGTATTGCGGCCGGTGGTATTTGGGTTCCTGAACCAGCTATACTGGCCGGCATTCGCCAGGAAATAGATTATAATTTTACCGACTGGAAAAAGATCATAGAAAATAAAAAGTTTAAAAAGGATTTTACCGAAGGCATAACAAGTAATGAGACACTGGTGCGGCCTCCGAAAGGGTATGCAGAAAATAATCCGGCAATTAATTTTCTTAAAATGAAAAGTTTTGTTGTACGAAAGAACCTTACTGATGCTGACATACAGCATAAAATTTTTGTAACGGAGGCAGCTAAAATATTTAAGACGATGAAGCCTTTAATAGATTTTATAAATACAGCCCTGCATTAAAAAAAGACGGCCAGAGATAAAAATCTCCGGCCTTGCTTACCTCTGAAACCACAAGAAAAAATCTATAGCTTGCGCATAAAGTTATTTGTATTAAATATGTGATGTTGAAGATATCCCTTAACGATATTCCAAACAGGATTTTTTATAATATTGGAGGATTCGGATAACCAAGCAGACTGTAAAATTACTATTTTTTTAATACCTACATAATTTATTTTCTAATTTTCGCAAATCCTAGCTTTATAAAATTGAAATACTGTCTCGTGCAGCTATGTATTTTCATTAAATACCCGTTTGCAGTTACCAAAAACCTTATTCTTATAAACCTGACTCTAAAAACTAATAAGCATTAGTTTTGTAAAAAAAAACACCGATGGCCAAAATAAAGCCGGGTAAAAATGCCAGCAAAAGGGACGTAATTACCCAAAAAGCGGCAGCATTGTTTAAAACCAAGGGGTTTTCATCAGCTTCTATGAGGGAACTTGCCGAAGCAGTGGGTGTGGAAGCGCCCAGCTTATATAACCATATCGGCGGCAAAAGCGAGTTGCTCCAGGGTATTTGCTTTAAAGTTGCCAATGCCTTTACCTTATACCTGGATACGGCAGAAAACAACCCCGCCAACTATGCAACCAGGCTTGAGCAGATCATTCGGTTTCATATACGCATGATGCTTGACCATTTTGATGAAGTGTACGTTGCCAATCACGATTGGAAGCATTTAAAAGAGCCCTATTTAAGCAACTTCCTCATTCAACGAAGGGGTTACGAAAAACGACTCATCAGTTTACTGGAAAATGGGATTGCTGAAAAAGCATTTAAACCAACGAATCCCTACGTTGCTGTACTAACCATTCTATCGGCAGTAAGGGGCCTGGAGTTTTGGCAGCAACACAAAAAAAATATCAGCAGCCAGGTATTGGAAGACGATATGGTAAATCATCTATTAAAAGGAATCACTAAATAAATTGTATGGCTGTTCATTTTCATAAACTAAAAGTAACAGAGGTAAAAAAAGAAACGCCTGAATGTGTTTCCATTGCTTTTGCGGTGCCCGAAGACCTGGTTGCTGATTTTGTGTTTGAGCAGGGCCAGAATATTACCATTAAAAAAGAAATTAATGGGGAAGAGATCCGGAGGTCTTATTCTATTTGTTCAGCACCTTTTGAAAATGAATTAAGGGTAGCAGTAAAAAAAGTAGATGGTGGAAAGTTTTCGGATTTTGCCAATACAATTTTAAAAGCCGGCGATGAGTTGGACGTATTGCCACCTACAGGAAGGTTTAACACAAAACTACAACCCACAAACCAAAAGCAATATGTTGCTTTTGCCGCCGGAAGTGGTATCACCCCGGTAATTTCAATAATTAAAACAACATTGCAAACTGAGGCTGCTAGCAGCTTTACACTAGTTTTTGGAAACCGTGGCCGCCATTCAATTATTTTTTTTGAAGAACTGGAAGCATTAAAGAATAAATACCTGAACCGCTTTAACCTTATCAATATACTTAGTCGGGAAAAAACGGATGCCCCCATAAGTTTTGGAAGAATTGATCCCGAAAAATTAACCGAACTCAATAAACTGATCGACTATAAAAACACCGATGAGTTTTTTATTTGCGGACCCGAAGAAATGATATTTTGTGTGAAAGATTTTTTAGAGCAAATGAATATTGATAAAAAGAAAATTCATTTTGAGTTATTTACAACGCCAGGGCAAAATAAGTCGCCAGTCATTAGTAACCGGTCGTTAGTTGAAAACCGCGGCCCAAAAAGCAAAATAACCGTTAAACTGGATGGCCGCAGTTTTGATTTTGAATTAGGCTTTAACAGCGAAAATATTTTAGACGCAGCACTTAAACAGGGCGCTGACCTGCCCTTTGCCTGCAAAGGTGGCGTGTGCTGCACCTGTAAGGCAAAATTGCTTGAAGGCGAAGTGGAGATGGAGGTAAATTGGGGGCTTGAACAGGAAGAAGTAGAGCAAGGTTACATTCTTACCTGCCAAAGCCACCCTGTATCTGAAAAAGTTGTGGTGGATTTTGACATCAAGTAATGTTGTCTTCTGTAGTCAGTTTCTTAAATTTTATCCGGGTGCCATGGCCCCGAAGGGTGGTATTTTACATGACAAAACGCCTGGAATTTCTGGCCATATTTTAACTAACAGTTGTTAGTTTTTTCATTAAATTTGTATCTAAATTAAAGGATATGTCCATACAGGATCTTGAAAAAATATTCCAGGATAAAATAGATGCGGAAATAAAGATTGAACCTAAGGATTGGATGCCCGAAGCTTATCGAAAAACAAATATTCGCCAGATAAGCCAGCATGCCCACAGCGAAGTAGTAGGCATGTTGCCTGAAGGCAACTGGATAAGCAGGGCGCCTTCGTTAAAACGCAAAGCAATCCTTATTGCCAAAGTTCAGGATGAGGCAGGCCACGGTTTATATCTTTATTCATCAGCCGAAACCTTAGGCAGTTCGAGGGATGAAATGGTGGGCGACCTGCTCAGCGGTAAGGCAAAATATTCTTCCATATTTAATTACCCCTCTTTAACCTGGGCCGATATGGGCGCCATTGGCTGGCTGGTTGACGGTGCCGCTATTTTAAACCAGGTTATGCTTTGCCGTACCAGTTACGGTCCTTATGCAAGGGCCATGGTGCGTATTTGTAAAGAAGAAAGTTTTCACCAGCGCCAGGGATTTGAAACCTTGCTGGTGCTAAGTAAAGGAACCAATGAACAAAAAGCCATGTGCCAGGATGCAATTAACCGTTGGTGGTGGCCAAGCCTGATGATGTTTGGGCCGAAGGATTCCGAAAGCACCAACAGTGATCAGAGTATGAAGTGGAAGATTAAAAGAAAAACTAATGATGAACTTCGCCAACAATTTATAGATATGGCCGCAGAGCAGGTAAAAGTTTTGGGTATGACATTACCCGATGCTGATCTGAAATGGAATGAGGCAAGAAAGCATTATGATTTTGGTGAAATAAACTGGGATGAATTTTGGAATGTGGTAAAAGGAAATGGCCCCTGCAATAAACAAAGATTAGTAGCCCGAAACAAAGCGCATGACGAAGGCGCCTGGGTGAGAGAGGCTGCTGTTGCCTATGCCGGGAAAAAAGCTAAACGTTCAAGTAAGGAAGCTGCTTAAAATTATCGATTAATTACTATTGATTATTACATGGCTACTTATAATCACTTTTATGATTTACCAGTTTACAAATTATGCAGAATATTTAGGAAAGAGATTTCGTTAATTGTAAAAAAACATTTTCCGAAAACTGAAACCTATCATCTTTCAGCACAGATTTTAGATTCCAGCAGGTCAATTACAGCAAATATTGCAGAAGGATTTGGCAGATTTCATTATCAGGGAAACATTCAATTTTGCAGACAGTCCAGGGGGTTCATTAACCGAAACGATGGAACATATAATTACAGCTTATGACGATAAGTATATCGGAAAGGAAATTGTAACAGAAACAAATAAAAGTTACAAAGAGTGTTTAAAACAGATAAATGGATACTTCAAATATTTAAAAGATTCTAAATCCGGAAGCAGCGATAAATAATTAATAATAATTAATCAATAATTCTGATGCATATACAAATCAAAAAATACTATTACGGTGATATCCCTGAAGACAATGCAGGCGGTATTGAATTAAAAGACTCCAAAGTTCCCCCTTCAGTAGGCGGAGGGGGCTCCTGGCCTCTTTGGGAAGTATTTGTACGAAATAAACAGGGCCTCGACCATAAACATGTGGGCAGCCTGCATGCAACCGATGCAATCATGGCCATTGAAAATGCAAGGGATGTATACACCCGGCGGCAGGAAGGTGTAAGCATCTGGGTAGTTGAAAGCAAATACATAACAGCATCCAATCCGGAAGAAGCCGGAGAATTGTATGAGCCTGCAATAGACAAGATTTACCGCCACCCAACTTTTTATGACCTGCCAGATGAAGTAGGGCACATGTAATAGCCTCCCCAACCCCTCCGGTGGAGGGGCTTATGGATTATAATTAATTAAAGAACTTCTATAAAAATGCAAGAATCAGAGTCTTCAAAAACGGAGAAGAATACATTTTCATCAGGGTCTTTACAACTCCCTCCTCGGCAGGCCCGCCCGGATGACCTGGTCGGACGGGGATTTAGGGAGGCTTATATACTTCATCTTGCAGACACCAATTTGATTCTTGCTCAAAGAAATGCGGAATGGTGTGGGCATGGTCCTGTACTGGAACAGGATATTGCCATTACCAACATTTCTTTGGACCTGCTTGGTCAGTCAAGAAATTTTTACCAGTATGCCGCGACATTAATTAATGCATCTAAAATACAGGAGGATCTTAAAGCCCCCTCTCCAAAAGGAGAGGGGGTTGGGGGTGAGGTCACCGAAGATTCCCTGGCGTATTTAAGACCCGAAAGAGCATTTAAGAATTGCTTACTGGCTGAACAACCCAATGGCGATTGGGGGCAAACCATTTTACGCCAGTTTTTTTTCAGCGCTTATCAATTCCTGCTCTACCAAAAATTACAAACCAGTAATGATGAACAGCTTGCTGCCATTGCTGCCAAAGCGTTAAAAGAAGTTACCTATCACCTGCGTTGGAGCAGCGAATGGGTAGTACGGCTGGGCGACGGAACTGAAGAGAGTCACCAACGCATGATAAAAGCAATTGATGAATTGTGGAGATATACCGGTGAATTATTTATTGCTGTAGATTATGAAGTGGCAGCCGGCTTTGATATTTCGTTATTAAAAGATGACTGGCTGAAAAAAGTAACCGCCGTTTTTGAAGAAGCAACTTTACCGGTTCCCGAAAAAGTGTTTATGCAAACCGGCGGTAAATCCGGAGTGCATACCGAACACCTTGGATTTATCTTAGCCGAAATGCAATATCTCCAAAGAGCCTATCCCAATGCTGAATGGTAACAGAACCAACCATAGCAACGCAAAAGATCTGGCTCATCCTTGAACAGGTTTCTGATCCTGAAGTTCCTGTCTTAACCATTACCGATCTGGGAATAGTTAGAGATGTGCGCCCCCTCCCAGCCTCCCCCGAAAGGGGAGGAGAGCCGGGCTATGAAATCGTCATCACACCCACTTACACCGGTTGCCCAGCCATGGACATGATCGCCATGAATATAAAACTGGCATTGATCGAAAACGGGTATCACAAAATAAAGATCACATCTGTTTTAGCACCCGCCTGGACAACAGACTGGATGAGCGAAGACGGAAAAAAAAAGCTGAAGGAATATGGAATTGCACCGCCTTATTCACGATCAGGTGATAGGTCAGATCTTGTGATCAATTGTCCGCAATGCAACTCATCCAATACAAAATGCATAAGCGAGTTTGGCAGCACGGCCTGTAAAGCATTATATCAATGCAACGATTGTAAAGAACCTTTTGATTATTTTAAATGCCATTAAATCGCTTAATCTTTTTTCAGGCTAAAATAATATTTACCTTTTACTTCCCCGTTGCCTTTTTTATCCCACACCCGAAATTGAACTTCAAAATTATTTACACCGGGGTCGGCCTGTGTAATAACCGCAGATAGGCTTACCAGTTTTGTGTCTTTCGCATCAAGGCCGGTTAGTTCGTATTCTTTAAAAATATCATCAGCGCTTACCACTACCCTTCCTGCCGATGTTAAAATTCGTTCGCTGGCTCCAATAAAAGATTTTCCGTTTTCTTTTACCCAGCCGGTATCCATTTTAATAACGAGGTGAATTTTTTCTCCAACACGGGCTTTATTTTCACCCAATGGTTTATAATCTGCATCCACCAGGTACACTTCCGCTACTTTTACGCCTGTTGCATCAACTTCAATATCATTTTTAATAAGTGCACCATTAAGGGTAGTGTTGTCTTCTGAAGTTACAGGCTTTGTTTTTAAAACCGCTTTTTTATCACCCGCTTTAAAATCGCAACTAATTAATACAAGGCAGCATAAGGCT
>JANOUJ010000173.1:0-9020 GCA_031416815.1 Chitinophagaceae bacterium | reverse complement strand
CACTTAAAACTCCTCTAACTGAAAATTACACAAGGCAACTTAAAATTATTAATAACACAGATCTGGAATTTCATAAAAATTACACATTTGAAGAGGGGTATCATTATGATATCAATCAAAGAAAATTGTATTCGAATGAAGCAGCCGATACTGATATTGTACTGATATTTATAAAGACGGCGCCTGTAGGTACTAATGATTTTAAAGTATGTAACGATTCATTATTCCTTCATTCCAGGGGCGGCGCTACAGAAATTGATGTTACACAAAAATGGGTACGATATTAATCTGGTAGCCTCGTAAACATATTTTTAGCAGCTATAATTATTATACTCCAATAAATCTTCTTGCTGCATTATCTTTGCCACTCAAAATTTTTTTATCGCATGAAAGTAATGAAGTTTGGCGGCACCAGTGTTGGTAAGCCGGAACGTATGCATGAAGTAGCAAAGCTGATTACACAGGATGAGGAACGAAAAATTGTGGTACTCTCTGCACTTAGCGGAACAACCAATGCATTGGTAGAGATAAGCGAATCACTTGCAAACGGCGACAGGTCGGACGCCAGGCTGCAAATAGGCGCATTACGGGCACATTACCAGCATTTCATTACTGAGTTATTGGCAGAAGAGACATACAGGATAAAGGCCAATGAAATGTTGAATGACCACTTTGAATTTCTGAACATTATTTTAAAAATATCATTCAGCCAGGCATTGAATAAAGATATCCTGGCACAGGGAGAATTGTTAAGCACAAAATTGTTCAGCATATACCTGGAAGAAAAAAAAGTACCCCATGTGTTGTTGCCCGCACTTGATTTTATGACGATTGACAGTTATGATGAGCCGCAGGTAGGCACTATAAAAGTAAAACTGGCGCAACTTTTAAGTAAGCATAAGGAAAAAAATATTTTCATTACGCAGGGATATATCAGCCGCAATGCCAAGGGCGAAGTGGATAACCTGAAAAGGGGCGGAAGTGACTATAGCGCTTCGTTGATTGCGGCAGCTGTTAATGCCAATGTTTGCGAGATATGGACCGATATTGACGGTATGCACAACAATGACCCTCGCATTGTTGAAAAAACAACAGCCATTGAACAGTTAAGTTTTGAAGAGGCTGCTGAGCTGGCATATTTTGGCGCCAAAATATTACACCCTGCAAGCATTTGGCCGGCGCAGTTTTTTAATGTGCCCGTAAGGCTATTAAATACGCTGGAGCCAACCGCCAAAGGAACTTTGATTGCGGAAAAAGCAGGTAGCGTTGGCGTAAAAGCAGTGGCAGCAAAAGATGGAATTACCGCCATCCGCATAAAAAGCAGCCGCATGTTACTCGCTTATGGATTTTTACGCAAGGTTTTTGAAGTGTTTGAAAAACACCGAACCAGCATTGACATGATCACTACATCAGAAGTAGCTGTGTCGGTTACCATTGACGATGACGTACACCTGCCTGAAATTTTAAAGGAGCTGGAAGTTTTTGGAACAGTGGAGATAGATACCAATCAAACCATTGTTTCGATTGTGGGCAATGAAATTGCCGAAACAAAAGACGTAATGAAGAAAATATTTGATTCCATTGAACCGATACCGGTGCGTATGGTAAGTTACGGTGGAAGCAAGCACAATGTATCTTTATTAATAGCCCGTAGTTATAAAGAAGAAACGCTGCAGTTGCTGAATAAAGGAGTGTTTAATTTGTAATTCAAAATTAAAAAGTAAAAAATCAAAAGGGGAGAGCTTGGATGAATGCAGCCTCTTTTGACTTTTGACTTTTTACTTTTGAATTTTTATATTCCTATTCCCAGTTTTTTATAAATAAAACTCATCAGCCAGGCAGGGCCGATCATTAGGAACTGAATGTCTTTTAAAAAAGATGGTTTTTTGCCTTCTATTTTATGTCCATAAAACTGACCGATCCAGGCAGCTACAAAAACAATAAGGCAGAAAAGCCAGAGTTGCATAAAGTTAGCCTGCTCAATCAGGTGGCATAACCATAAACATACAACGGCAAATAAAAACAAACCTATCCAGAGCGTTCTGGAAAGTGAAATATAATAGATGGTTACCAGGGTCAAGATGACCATGGCAATATTTAATTGTATACCCGAGATCACAAACGGAAGTTTAATACCATATAACAGGCCGATGATGGAAAAGAATATCGCCGGTACACATATCCAATGAATGGTTTTATTGGTATGGTCCTGGTGGCTTTCGCCATATTCGCTAAGCCATTGATGAATGGTTTTCATGTTAATTAGTTTTGCTTGCTTAAAGTTAATTAAATCTGTTAACAATTCATTTGCAACAAATGGACTGGTTTCAACGTCTTACTATTGGTTTTTCATAGGATATTGGATTAAACGGCCTGGATTTTTATCCGGGCTTCTTTTTTCTATAGATCACGCCAATTTTACGAACCTGCCTACCGGCAGGAAGGTTTCGCTAATTACACGAATAGTTACTGGCTAAATGTATTCGTGATAATTTGTGTCATTAGAGGCAAAAAAAATCTCCGCCTAAGCGGAGATTAAAAAAATCTTTATAAATATAAATTAGATGATCAACATCGCATCTCCATAACTGAAGAACCGGTATTTGTCTTTAATAGCTTTTTTGTAAGCTTCCATCATCAGATCGTAACCGGCAAACGCACAGGCCATGATCAGTAAACTGGTTTTTGGTAAATGAAAATTGGTTACCAGTGAATCGGCAATATTAAAATTATATGGCGGATGAATAAAATGATTGGTCCAGCCTTCAGATGGTTTTAATAACTTTTGCGCAGTGAATGATGATTCCATCGCCCTCATGGTTGTAGTACCAATAGAACAAATGCGATTGCCGCCTTCTTTTGCCTTGTTAACAATATTACAGGCAGTTTCTTCAATGAGATAGTATTCAGCATCCATTTTATGTTTGCTCAGATCTTCCACTTCGATCGGGCGAAATGTTCCTAACCCGGTGTGCAGGGTTGCTTCTGCGAAGCGGATACCTTTTATTTCAAGTCTTTTGATCAGTTCCTGACTAAAGTGCAGGCCTGCAGTTGGCGCCGCCACAGCACCTTCATGTTTTGCATATACAGTTTGATAACGCTCTTTATCATCCTCATCAGGCTTGCGCTTGATGTATTTTGGTAAAGGAGTTTCACCCAAAATTTCCAACATGCCTCTAAATTCATCATCCGTGCCATCCCATAAAAACCGGATGGTACGCCCACGGCTGGTAGTGTTATCAATTACTTCTGCAACCAGTTCATCACTCTCTCCAAAATATAATTTATTACCAACACGAATTTTACGGGCAGGGTCAACAATCACATCCCAAAGCTTGTTAGCTTTATTCAATTCACGCAAAAGAAAAACTTCTATCTTGGCACCTGTTTTTTCCTTACGGCCGTACATACGGGCCGGAAAAACTTTGGTATTGTTTACCACAAACACATCTTTATCATCAAAATAATCGAGTATTTCTTTAAAATGTTTGTTCTCGATGTTGCCGGATTTACGGTCAATAACCATCATCCGGCTGTCTTCACGGCGTTTGGTAGGGGTTTGGGCAATTAAATTTAGCGGAAGGTCAAATCTGAATTGGGATAATTTCATGTAACGGTTTTATTTTTATTGTTGTCACATGCCTGTCTGTAAGATTTACAGTGATTGAGCCCTGATTTCAGGACATTTATCATGTTACGGCATGATTTAAAGTGGGCAAAGTTAAGAAATTACAGCCGTATTCAAGCTTAAATATTTTTTATTTAAGTAAGGCTTAACCTTCTGTAAAAAATCTGAACTATTCCGCCAAATAATCAACATAATTTTGTGATGTCTGTACTTCTGTGCATCTTTATACAGTACCCATCTTTTATTAATTCTAACAGTAATGTTTATAAATCCCATTAATACGCTGTTTGCGGTTTTATTGTTTGCTGCTGTTACGGTTTCAGCCCAAAAAAAATCACCGGCAAAATATCCAAGCCTGTTATGGGAGATAACCGGAAATGGATTATCAAAACCGTCCTACCTGTTTGGCACCATGCACGTAAGCAGTAAAATGGTATTTCACTTAAGCGATTCGTTTTACCTGGCGCTAAAAAGTGTAGATGCAGTTGCATTGGAACTGAATCCGGATACCTGGCAGGGTGAAATGGTAACCATGAACAATATTAAACAGAACTACGCTGAATTTGTACGCACACCCAGTGGCGATTACCTTACTGAAAATTCTTTCCGCATTACTGCCTATGATGATGAACTGAAAGCTGCCATGAGCAGCGAACCTACCATAGTAAACAGTTTGCTGTACCGGTCCTACAAAGAAAAAGAAGATTTTGAAGAAGATACTTTCCTTGATCTGTACATCTATCAAACCGGGAAAAAATTGGGTAAAAGGGCAACTGCGGTTGAAAATTATTTTGAAACGGAGAAAATTGTCATGGAAGCCTACGCAGACATGGCAAAAGAAAAAAGACGAAAATATGCAGATACAGACGGTGAATCAAGGTATGATATTTTAGAGAAAACGCAGGATGCTTATCGCCGCGGCGATCTTGATCTGATGGATTCTCTGGACCGCATGATGGACAGGTCGGATGCATTTATGGAAAAATTCCTGTTCAAAAGAAATGAGATACAGGCAAACTCCATGGACACGATCATGAAAAGAAGTTCCTTGTTTGTGGGTGTTGGCGCAGCACATTTACCAGGGCGGCGGGGCGTTATTGAATTGTTGCGTAAGATGGGTTATAAACTTCGCCCCATACAAATGACCGACAGGGATGCAGCGCAAAAAGAAGTGATTGATAAAATGAAAGTGCCTGTGAATTTTTCGATGCAAACGGCCGACGATGGATTTTTTAGTGTTGCAATGCCGGGACCGTTGTTCAAACTCAGCGGCGAAAACCAGCAACTGGACAGAAGGCAATACTCGGATATGGCAAACGGGTCTTTTTACCTGGTTACAAGAATAAGAACCCATGCCGCATTCCTTGGCCAAAATGAAAACGATGTATTAAATAAAGTTGACAGTATTTTATACGAGAATATTCCCGGTAAGATTTTATCAAAAAAACCGATCAATAAAAACGGTTATGCAGGTTTTGACATCAGCAGCCGCACCCGGCGTGGCGATCTGCAGCGTTACAATATTTTTATTGCACCCTACGAAGTATTGCTCTTTAAAATAAGTGGAAAAGAGAATTATGTGGATGGGGTAGAAGCTGAACAGTTTTTTTCTTCCATTCAATTTAAAGAACGCTTACAGGGTCCTGTTAATTTTCAGCCATTGCATGGTGAGTTTTCAGTAAAATTTCCACAACTGCCTGCAGTATTCCTGAATACCACAAATGCAGACGGGGCTGATCGCTGGGAATATGAGGCGCTTGATAAGTCCACCGGCGATGTTTTTCTCATCTTAAAAAAGACAGTTTATAACTTCCGTTTTTTAGATGACGATAATTTTGAGTTGGGATTGTTGGAAGAATCATTCAGAAATCCCGACCACTTTAATAAACAGCTTAGCCGTGAGGTAAAGAATTTTAATGGATACCCGGCGCTGGATGTAAAGGAGAAATTGAAAGATGGTTCAACGGTGCATGCCCGGTTCATCATAAAGGGGCCGCATTATTACGTAATTGCTGCAAAAAGCAAAAATAAAAAAGCCGATTTCAGTGCTTTTTTTAACTCTTTTAATTTCATCCCGTTAAAATACACTGCAGCACCAGCTTATATTGACACCTTTATGCATTTTAGTGTTAACACGCCTGTAGCCCCGGTAATAAATAATGAGATAAGGGCACTTGCTGAAAATGCGTGGGGCAATATGCCTAATGGAAATAATCCTTCGGGTTATTTTAATTACTGGCCAAAAACAAAGAACGGCTTGTTTAGAAGTGATGCAACCGGCGAAATGATCGGTGTTAGCGTTCAGGAATATCCAACCTATTTCTATCCGAAGGATTCTGCCAGGTTCCTCGCTGATGAAATGAAAACTTATTTTGAGAATACGGGCCTGGTGCTACATAAAACGGATACTTTACATTTTAAAAATAATATAAAAGGTATCCGGTTTACCCTTCGGGATACAGGCTCATCACGAACGATAAACCGGATGTTGTTGCTTAAGGATAATTATACGTTCAGCCTGGTTACACTGGGCGATACCTTATCGGCAGAAAGCAGTTTTATAAGATCTTTTTTCGCTTCTATCGCACCAGCAGAAAAAAAATTAGGCAGAAATGTTTATGAAAACAGGCTGAATGAATTTTTTGCCGATCTTTTCAGTAAAGACAGTGCAACACAAAAAAACGCCCAGCAATCCATTACGAATATTCATTTTGGCGAAAAGGGTGTTCCGCAAATTGCAGCGGCCATTGAAAGGTTGAACATTGCAGATAAGGACTATTTCGATAGCAAAGTAAAATTGATAGCGGAACTAGGCTACATTAAGGATACCACCAATCCGGTGGTTGTTAACCTGCTTAAAAATATATTTGAACGGACTGCAGATACGGGCGTGTTCCAGAATGAAGTGTTTAAGGCTCTTGCCAGGCACAAAACCAAAAAAGCCTATGCTTTGTTTAAAGAGTTGGTACTGCAGGATCCGCCCGTTTTTGCAGATAATTATGATTACAACAGTTTGTTTCGAAACCTCGGCGATTCATTATTACTGGCCCGGACACTGTTTCCTGAATTATTGCAGTTATCAACCCTGGGCGATTATAAAGAACATATTTTATCGCTACTGGTTACATTGGTCGACAGTGGCCTGGTAAAGGCAATTGATTATGAAAGTTATTTCACCAAAATATATTTCGACGCAAAGGTTGAGTTGAAAAAACTGCAGATAAAAGATGAAAAGATACTGGAGAAAGAATTAATGAAAGAGGCTGATGAAAATGAAAGTGATTATTCCGGCTACAACCGGTATAACAAAAGCGACCTGGAAGATTACAGTGTTTTACTGTTGCCTTTTTACCATACCAGAAAAAATGTGCAGCTTTATTTCGAAAGGTTATTGCAATCAAGGGAACCTGCAGCCAGGCTGACAGCAGCCGTGTTAATGTTGCGTAATAATATACCGGTTGCCGACAGTATTTTAATAAACCTGGCTGCTGATGACCAATACCGGAGCAAATTGTATGTTAAACTTGAAACGGCGAAGCGGCTGGATAAATTTCCCGGGAAGTATAAAAGTCAACTTTTAATCGCAAGAAGTTTTATGCTTGCAGATAAAAATTATACCAAGGTAGATTCAGTTGTTTTTATAAAGAAACAACCGGCTGTGTATCTTAATAAAAAAGGAATGGTATATTTTTTTAAATACCGGGTTAATAAGGAGGATGATTGGAAAATTGGGATCAGCGGTTTACAGCCTGATGAAGAGAAAAATATTTTTACTGACGATAAGCTGACCAGCATGACAGATAAAAAAATAAAAAAAGATGAACCGCTCGACGACCAGCTAATGAACCAGCTTAAAAAAATATTATTCAGCTTTCATGAAAGCGCCCGAAACTTTTATGGGTATAGCAATTATTCAGGTTACAGGGCTGTTGATACTTATGAAGATTGATAAATACCTTTTCCGGGTATTGCATTAACCAGGTTTTGTGTGTATTCGTTTTTTGGATGATTATAAACCTGGTCTGCAGTTCCTTCTTCCACAATTTTTCCTTTGTACATAACCAATATCCGGTTGCTGATATAATGCACCACAGAAAGATCATGCGAAATAAAAATAGCAGTGAATCCAAATTCTTTTTTCAGGTCGTTCAACAGGTTAAGTACCTGCGCCTGCACACTTACATCAAGCGCAGAAACACTTTCATCAAAAATTAAAAAGGATGGATTGAGCGCCAATGCTCTCGCAATACAAATACGCTGGCGTTGGCCGCCGCTGAACTGGTGAGGATACCGGTTGAAATGGTTGGTATCCAGACTAACCTTTTGTAGCAACTCCATCACTTTTTCTTTCCGTTGTCTATTGCCCGGTAAAACCGAATGGACCTTCAGCGGCTCCAGTATGGCGTTGCCAATGGTAATGCG
The DNA here is from genome assembly GCA_031416815.1 of Chitinophagaceae bacterium. Taxonomy (GTDB): domain Bacteria; phylum Bacteroidota; class Bacteroidia; order Chitinophagales; family Chitinophagaceae; genus Ferruginibacter. The sequence goes on along the minus strand of JANOUJ010000173.1, from coordinate 970 downwards.
TGGGTTGAGTGAGCCGTAAGGATCCTGAAACACTATCTGAAGTTCTTTACGCATATTGCGTAAAACTTCCCTGTTGGTTTGTGCCAGGTCTTCTCCATTTAACAGGATCTTCCCCGATGTTGGTTGCACCAACTGTAAGATACTTCTACCTAAAGTTGTTTTTCCACAACCACTTTCGCCCACAAGGCCTACAATATCTCCCTCCTGCACAGTAAAACTTACATCATCAACAGCTTTAAAAAAATCAAGAGGTTTTCCAAAAAAGTTTTTCTTTCCTGGAAAATGAACACAAAGGTTTTTTACTTCAAGGATTGTAGTTTGTGGTTTGTGGTTTGTGGTTTGTAGTTCGGTTACTGCGTCATGTTCATCCGCTTGTGGCTTGCCCACAGGGCCCTGCGGGTAGCTTGCGGTTTGAAGCGCTCCCATAAAATCACTCACGACAGGCAGTCGTTTTTCTTTAGGTTGCCCAGCTGGTCGGCAAGCCAGTAAAGCTTTTGTATAAGGGTGTTGCGGCGCATGTAAAATGTTTTTTGCCGGTCCCTGCTCAACAATCTCTCCTTTGTGCATTACCAATATTTTGTCTGCAATGTCTGCTACAACGCCCAGGTCGTGTGTAATAAAAATTACACCCATATTGTTTTGCCCGCCGGCCCCTGTAGGCTGTTGTAACGATTTGATGAGTTCCAGTATTGTTTTTTGAACAGTTACGTCAAGTGCAGTGGTGGGTTCATCGGCAATTAAAATGGAAGGGTTGCAACTCATGGCCATGGCAATCATTACCCGTTGTTTTTGCCCGCCACTCAATTCATGCGGGTAACGTGATATTAAATTTTTGGGTTCAGGTAACTGAACTTTTTCAAACAGTTCAATGGTTTTTTGCCTGGCTATTTCTTTATTTACTTTTTGGTGTAATTGAATGGCTTCCATCACCTGGTAGCCGCAGGTAAAAACCGGGTTCAATGAGGTCATG
>JANOUJ010000172.1:0-3811 GCA_031416815.1 Chitinophagaceae bacterium | reverse complement strand
TTTTGGAGAGTTATCTCCAAAATCCCAGGTTATTTCATCCCCTGATGGGGTTGCGATAAACGACAAAGATTCACCGGCACTGTAACTGCTGTCTGTATGAGGCGTAATGGTCTTAATTAAAAAATTTACAGGAGCACATTCTTTTTTCTCCAGCAAACGGTAACTTAATAATCCTATGGCCAGAACAACTATAGCAATTATTAACCTGAACACGCGATAGTCAAGCCCAAATACCTGCCTTGTAAATATTCTTTTCGCCTTCATTAACTGAAATTAATTAGTGTTTACTTTTGTTGCATTAACAAAAATACCTGTTGCTTTAAATTTAAGTTTTCAATTTTTGCAGCATCCAGGGTGCTGTTTAAAGATTCAAGCTGTTGACGTAGCGCATCAGCATTCATATCTTTTCCGGTAATATCCCGCAATTGCTTTTTTGCCGACTGGATATCTGATAAAAGAAAAACCATACTGCTATAAAACTCTTTGTCGGATGTAGATTCATCATCGATTCTTGCATTCAATTTTTTTATGCCTTCTGTTATTTTGCCATCCAGTAGGTCTGTCTTTCCCGGTTTTGTGTTTATGGTATCGAGCATGCCGGCAATGGCTGACATTTCAGACATAAAGTCCCTTGAGAATTCCCTGTCTTTTACATAGGATCTCATTTCTTTCAGCAATTGGTCGTTTTGTTTCAGCGGAGCCTGGAAGCTGAAGAAGATAGTAGTTGTGATAATGGCTATGCAGAGCAAAAACAGCAGCAAAAAATTGATGAAAGTTTTTTTCCTTACGGCCTGATTTATCGGTTCCATTTTGTTAGTTTTAAAAATACTGCGCTGCAATATTTGGTGACATAAATTTACTCAACTTCCTGGTTTTTACAAAGTAAACTATTCATTATACTTAAGAGCCTGTTTTAACTGCCCGTCATTGGTTTTATTGGATTTCTCAAAACTGTTATAAGTATTCTGTTAGTTTTAAGCATATCGCAGCTTTGTCTTTTAGTGCAGTTTGAAGAATGCCATCATGTTTTTTATTGCGATAGTCAATAATGATCAGTCTTTTTCCATAACCGAGGTCAATAAATATCTTATCATCTATTTTCCAGCCAATTCCTTTGATCATATTGCCGGAATTTTTAAAACTGTTATCTATTCTTAACGGCCCTTCTAATATTATCTTTATTTCACTGCTATCAGTAAAATTCTCATAGTTGCCTGTGATATGAGCAAAAACATATGCTTCACTTTTTACATTGTTACTTGTTTTGAGTTTTGTATTTTCATCGGTTGAAACTTTAACACGCATTGCATCAAAGCCAGTATTATCCGTAATTTGTGAGCCAGATTTGTTTTTTATTGCGGGGGTTGCTTTTGTATTAAATACGTTATAGCCAAAATCTTTCATGTAAAGTTCGGGGTATTCAAACAGTTCCTTTACCGCTATAATTTTATAAACATATTCTGCTGTTTCTTTGTTAAGCTCCATTTCAAAATAATTTTTCCCCTTTTCTTTAATGGCATTTTGAATATTTCCAATGCCGAAGTTATAGGCAGCTGCTGTTAAGGACCATGAAGAAACACCAAACTTTTTTTGGATGTGCTTATAGTAGTTTGCTAAAACCTGACAGGCAGCATAAGTTGATTTGTCAAAATTATTCCGCTCATCAACCAGCCCATTTACCACCAATCCCAGTTCCCGGGCCGTTTCCGGCATTAGTTGCCAGAAACCGGCGGCACCGGCGCTGGAAACAACATTTTTAAGTCCACTTTCAACAATGGCTAGATATTTGAAATCATCAGGTAACCCTGTTTTATCCAAATACATTTCAATTACGTTAAGATTACTTCTTCCTTGTTTGATGATATTTACCGTACCATAATTGATCTGCTTTTTAATAATGTCCATCAGTTTTTTGGCTACCCGTTCGTTCAACGGAATTCTTTCGCCACAAAAATAAATTTCATGTGCGGTGCACTGCATAGAGAGCAGAACAAAACAACATCCGATAGCGAATCTGCGTATGGGTGTTTTTGATTTCATTGTCATTTAAGTAATGGTTAACATGTATTGCCTCATTTCTAATCTTTTCTTGCCTGATTATATTCCGGGCCCGGAATTGTAAATTCAAGATTTATTTTTTGCTGCCGGTCGCTTATTTCAAATTTTAGATTATCATCTGGTGTTACATCAAAGGCTTTAAAAGCATAAATGATCGGTATTTGAAACTGTGGCTTAAGAATAGGGAACTTCCGTGGATGGATGTAAATTGGATGCAAACTTAAAGGCGGAGCGTTTTGCCTTACTAAAGTTAAAAGCATGCTTCCGGTAAGAAAATCTTCACTCCCGTTGTTCTGTATCAATAATTTTAAATAAGCATTATTGCCATCAAAATCCAGATCCTGGCAAATAATTTCTATTGTTGTCATTTCATTTTTGAAAGCTAATTTTAGACCTGGAGCTCTATTGTAAAAATCGTCGATTAAGGCAACATTCGTTTTCCCGATTTCAACCAGGTTAAAGGTTTGAGCCGGCGGCGGCGTTGTAAAGTCTATTCCAGGATACGTTTTCTTTAATAGGCCCAGTTCATCGGAGGAGTAGGGGATAGCTTCAGTTTGCTTTGCTTCGAGATTTTTTACTTCTGTGGGGTTTAAAACGATATTATTTTTGCTCCTTTCAATACTGTTGTCGGCAAAATCAAATACAGATTCATTGTCCAGATCGATATCTTCCTTGTAAAAAATATGGATGTTCCATATTTTTCCGTTGGTTTCTTCAATTTTTAAAACAGTAGGAGGCAGGGCTGTTCTGTCTGTTTGCAGTGTTATTGATTTATTATCCTTCAGTGGTTTGAGAACATAGTATTCGTTTGCGTCTGCAGGGGATAAAAAACTTTGATTATTGATAGGCGAGGTAAAATCAATTTGAAATAATCCCTGGTTGTTTATATTAATAGATTTGCTTTCAGCAGTTCTTTCCTGTGCATTGGCGAAGCCAGTTTGAAACACCAGTAATAAAATACATAAAAGCAATTGGTAACCTTTGTGTTTCATTAGTTTTATAAATTTTTGCTATTAGTTAATGAAATTTAAGATTATTGATCAATATTTAAAACGGGTCAGGATCTATCTACCAATTGTAACTACAATAAAATCGATCTTTGATTTATTTGCCGGATCTCTGTTTAATATAACATTCGTAACAGTTATGTTGCCGTCCGATTTCAGATACTCATAAAACTGTTTGAAATTCTTACTGGGTCCTCCATTGATCTTTACTACAGTTTGGCCTTTATTGTATAAAAACTGGTCAAAATCCTGTAAAGACGGGCTGGAATTATCATCCTGAATAACCTGGTTAAGCTGATCTTTAAAAGACCTCTCAGTTATATGCCTAATGGTTGATACTATTTGTACCGGTTCTTCAACTTGAGGCTGCTCTTTCTCTTTCTGCTTTTCTTCTTTAATAAGCCGTTTAATGTCCAGCGGTGGCCCGGCAATGGTGGTAACCGGCTTAACCCTGCCATCAACAACAAATATTTCTTTTCTATAACTTTTGGTACGGTCATTATCTAAGGTAACCTCAATAAAATACGTTCCGCCATTTGCAAACCTAAATCGGGCACCCCCTAATTTTTCGTTGCTGGCTTTTATTTCAGGGTGATCTATCACTTGCCATGACCACTTATTTCCATAAACCAGGCAATTAAAGTCAGCATCTTTTCCAACCCCAACAGATTCGGGACCTGCAATTTGGTTACCGATGGTTTGATCAAACGGACTTTTCCTAACAGTTATTTCCTTTGTTTCCTGGC
>JANOUJ010000171.1:0-3217 GCA_031416815.1 Chitinophagaceae bacterium | reverse complement strand
ACCTCTACCTTTTTTGTATTGATTGTTTTACCTGCTATGTATGCATTGGTTCGGGAATACGAATTAAAGAAAAAAGGTAAAGTAATAATTGAAGAATTAAATGATTAAAAAAAATGAAAACATCAATATACATTCCGGCGGTTATCATCTTTCTTTCTCTTGCAATTAATTCAAGGGCACAAATGTTAACGCTTGAGCAAGTGAAAGAGCGCATTCAACAATCACATCCTTCTATAAAAAATTACGATGCTGAAATACGTTCCATGGATGAAGCCGCCAAAGGAGCTAAAAGCTGGATGCCCCCGGAGATCAACACAGGGCTGTGGATGGTGCCTTATAAAACCAGCATGTGGAAGAAAAACGATATGGGTGAACCAGGCATGGGGCAATATATGATTGGCGGTCAGCAAATGATTCCTAACAGGAAGAAACAAAATGCAGATGCCGCTTACATGGGTGCCATGTCATCAGTAGAAAAAGAAAAAAAGAACGCCACGCTCAATGAATTGGTTAATGATGCCAAACAGTTTTACTACGAATGGATAATTCTTAAAAAGAAAATGGTAGTGCTTGAACAAAATGAAAGCCTGTTGAATTTTATGATAAAGAATACGGAGATCAGGTACAAGAACGGTATGGGAAAATTAAGTGCTTATTATAAAGCAAAAGCTGCATTGGGTACAGTACAAAATATGCAACTGATGTATGAGAACGACATAAAAGAAAAACGCATCCGTCTCAATTCCCTGATGGGCAGGAATGCGGTTACGGATTTTGATATTGATACCACTTACCAGTTAAACGATTATTCAAACACTGTATTTGACAGCACGCTTTTTTACAGCAACCGCAGCAATTTTAAAGCCATTGACAAAGACATCAGCCTTACTTTTTTAAAACAGCAAACAGAAAGACAAAACCTGCCGCCGCAATTTGGTATCCGCTATGATCACATGTTTGGGTTTGGCGGTTTCCCCATGCAGTTTTCTTTAATGGGTATGGTTAAACTGCCTTTGGCGAGGTGGTCATCCAAAATGAATAAGGCTAATATAGAAAGCCTGAAATGGAAGGCTGAAGCACTGCAATCGCAAAAGCTGATGTTGTTGAATGAATACAGTGGAATGGCCTATAGTATGCGTAATGAAATAGTGTTAAAAACAAAGCAATTGAAATTGTATGAGGACAATATCATACCTGCATTAAAGAATAATTACAAAACCATGCAATTGGGATATGAGCAAAATACAGAAGAACTGTTCATGCTTTTTGATGCCTGGGAAACTTTATACATGACACAGTTGGAATACCTGGATCAATTACAACAGCTTTTAACAAACCAGGCTCAATTAGAACGCATTTTAGAAATTAAGTAAACATGAAGAGCATCATTATACAACTTGCATCATTTTCTTTATTATTGTTTTTACCGGCATGTAATAATAATAAAAAGGAAGATCATACCGGGCATAATACTGCAGACAATAAAAAAGAGTTGTATACCTGCCCGATGCATCCGGAGATTATAAAAGATCAGCCAGGACAATGTCCCATTTGCGGAATGCAACTGGTAAAAAAAGAAATGGATGCCGCCACCATTACCGGTGTACAATTAGCATCATTATTAAAACCTACAAACCAGTATGTCATTTCCGCAATTCCGGTTACTGCTATTAAAAAAGAAGAGGTAGGTGCCAAAATAGATGCGCTTGGAAGGGTTGAATACGATACCCGTATGATCGGGAATATTTCAGCAAGGATAAATGGAAGGATCGAAAAATTATATGTACGGTACAAATACCAGTACATTAAAGCAGGCCAGAAAATAATGGAGATCTACAGCCCGGAGCTGCTTACTGCACAACAAAATTTAATCTTCATTATAAAAAATGATGCAGGCAACACTTCACTGATAACAGCAGCCAAACAAAAATTATTACTGTTGGGCATGAGTTTAGATCAGCTACAAAGAATAATACAAACAGGTAAGCCCTTGTTTACTGTAACGGTCTATAGCAATGTAGGCGGCCATGTGCATAATGCCGGCCAGGGTGCTGCTGTTATGAGGCCACAGACATCTTCATCAGCTATGCGTGCTATTAATCCCAGTACCGAGTTATTAAATTTAAAAGAAGGTATGTATGTGCAAAAGGGACAAGGTCTTTTTAGTGTTTACAACCCTTCAAAAGCATGGGCATTATTAGATATTTATACTGATGGCCAGGCCCTGATTAAAAAAGGACAGTTGGTAAAAATAACACCGGAAGCTGCACCAGGAAAAGCTTTCCAGGGGCATATTGATTTTATAGAGCCTTTTTACAGGGAAGGAAGCCGGACTACTTCGGCAAGGGTTTACTTCGATAATTCAAGCCTGCGCTTACCGGTGGGAAGCCAGGTGCGTGGGTCGGTCTTTTCAGATCCGGCAATGAGGTATTGGTTACCAAAGGAAGCTGTAACCTCATTGGGTATCGACAGAATTGTTTTTTTGAAAGTGACTGATGGCTTCAGGCCTTTGAAAGTTACTACAGGGATAACAATCGGTGATAACATACAAATAACCGGGGGATTATCAGAAACTGATTCTGTGGCGATAAAAGCACAATTTTTAATTGACAGCGAAAGCTTTATTAAAGTGCGTCAATAGGCAATAGACAATAGGCAATGGGCAATTGTCAATAAAGAATAGACAATACTGATTAATAACAAACATATAAGTATAGATTATGAGTTGTCAAAAAATAAATGGTACAAAAGTTTATAAGCTTGCTTGCCTATTGTCCATTGCCTTTTCCTTATTGGTTTTCATCGCCTGTTCAGGTAAAAAGCATGATAAGCATGCTGAAAAGAGTGATGTATATTATACCTGCTCGATGGATCCGCAGGTGGTGGAAAGCAAACCCGGCAAGTGCCCTATTTGTAAAATGCCGCTTACAGCAGTAAAGAAATCAACTGCACAAAATAAAGATGAGTTACAGCTCAGCGATCAGCAAATTCAATTAGGAAATATCAGCGTTGACACCATCCATTCCGGAAATATTGGTAGCCAAACTGTTTTAACAGCGGTCTTAAATTTCGACCTTACAAAAACCTCGGCCATCAGTTCAAGAGTTATGGGAAGAGTGGAACAATTGTATTTTAAAAATACAGGCGACTACATAAGCCTGGGAGATAAGCTTTTTGATATTTACAGTGAAGAATTAAACAATGCAAAACAGGAATA